>CAYFIW010000028.1:0-22946 GCA_964343265.1 uncultured Dehalococcoidia bacterium
AGCAGCAGCACCAGCACCAGCAGCACCAGCACCAGCAGCAGCGGCGCCTGCACCCAAGGCTCCAGCACCGGCACCGCCGTCAGCTAAGCCTACGGCAATACCTGCTAAACCTGTTCAGGGTGTGACTACCAACCCAAAGAAACTGGTACAAACTGAGAAAAAAGTTGTAACAGAAGGTGGACCGGTCTACGGTGGTACTCTCAGAGTGGTAGAAAGATCAGATCCGGGACAAAAATGGGATATGTGTGAGTTTAAGGCACAACATATGCTGACCCACTCCGTTGAAAACTTTTTGATGGGTGATTATCACAAGGGCCCGTCTGGTACAGGAGATACTACTTTCCAGCCTAAGTTGGGGATTGGTACAGACAAGGTTGCAATTGGAGCGCTTGCCGATGCATGGGAGGTTCCAGATCCTTTGACCTACAGTTTCCATTTAAGGGAAGGGATAAAGTGGCAACCTAAATTCCCTACTGACGGCAGAGAAGTAAATGTAGATGAATTAGTTGCAGAAGCTTTAAGAATTTGGGAATGCAGATTCCCGAGGCATGACTTCGTAGATGACATAACTGGTGATGACACGGATGGTGATGGTGTAAATGACACGTTAACATTCCATACAAATATGCCAATATCATTCTGGGGATACGAATTTGCCTGGGGCCCATATTTCATATATGCACCACCGGAAACTATTGAACTTGGTACCGATAATATAGATAACCAATCCGGTACCGGTCCATGGATGCCCACAACTTATACCGCCGGCAGTCTTATAGAATTTGAGAAGAATCCCGACTACTGGCAGAAATATAACTATGAAGGGACTGATTATGACCTACCTTTTATAGACGGTATTCAAAATATTATTATTCCACAGGAAGCTACAAGACTTGCTGCATTGAGGACTGGTCAGGTTGACCATTTGATGTATGTACAGACTAACGACAGACCCGTGTTGGAGAAATCCAATCCGGATCTAGGTAAGTCACTGGCTCTGGATGATTCCTTTGGTTACTGGATGCCGATGAACAAGCCTCCATTTGATGACGTTCGTGTCAGGAAGGCAATGAGTATGGCAATTGATAGGGATGTATACAGGCAGGCTCTTTTTGGTGGAGATGCCACGGACCTAACGTTCCCGTTAAACCAGGAATGGCCTCTTCACTATAAGCCTCTGGAAGAACAGCCTGAAACTGTCCAAGAGGGATTCCAATACAACCCTGAAGCCTCTGAGGCTTTGTTGGATGAAGCTGGTCTCCCAAGGGGTTCGGATGGCATACGCTTTGAAACTGAGATGCTTATATCAAACTCTAATCAGAAAGAGATAGAGGCGGCTGAGATTTCAGTGAGATTCTGGGAAGACATTGGTGTAATCGTTAAATTAGATATAACTGATGGTCCGACCCGACAGAGTCGATTGTTTGAAAAGCAATTCGACATGTTTGCTAACCAGTTAACAGGACGACCTAACGCGCTCAACGACTTCAGGGCAGGCCACCAGTGGAATAGGGCCAACTTGAATGATACAGAGTTTCATGAGCTGTGGGACAATGTCCTAGTTTCTACGGACTCGGCGGAGCAGATGGAGAATATTAAGATTGCTTCAACAGCATATCTGGAGTTGTTCCCGTCAGTTCATGCTCCTGCTGGTCTAGGTGGAGACTACTGGCAACCCTGGTTGAAAAACCATAACGGTGAACGTGTTCTGGCATTCGTAGACTATAACTCCAAGTGGATGTATGTCTGGCTTGACAGAGAAATGAGAGAAAGGGAAACTGGCTTCGCCGACTAGTCTTCCTAAGCACACAATTTAAGTGTGTGGGGTGTGATGAGATTTAATTTCGTCACACCCCATTTTTTTTGTCACTTAAAGAGCCTACAATTAACCCTGTCTAACTCAAATGCAGTGTCAGGGTTATAACCTTTATTAAATAGCGAGGCAAAATTTATACATGACCGATCAAGATTTCATAATCGATTGCCAGGTACATGCTTACGAAAAAAATACACCTCAGAGACCGTGGAGTGGACACTTGCAAGGTCCTGACTCTGTTAGCGGGGAATCAATGGTTGAAGCGATGGCTGAGGTGGGAGTCGACGGTGCTTTACTCGTTTCCCCATTTAGTTTGTATGAATATGATGCTAGCTACGCGATGGAGGTTTTTAAAAATCATTCAGGACATTTTGGACTTATAAAACCATTTAATCCAGATTCTCCATCGATCCATGACGACATAGAATCATGGGTTGAAAACCCGGGGGTTGTCGGGGCTAGGATAATGTTAAATAAGTTTTCATATCGACCTGATCATGCTGGCCTAAATCAAATTCTTTCTTCCGCTTCATCAAAAGGTATACCAGTAAATATGTTGTGTTCTGGATCATTGGATATTTTCGGTGGTCTAGCTGAAAGAAATCCAAATACGCGGATGGTGATTGATCATCTTGGCCTAGAACAACCTCATTTACCTCCCGTTCCCGATGAACCATTTAAAGATTTGGACAAGGTTGTGCAGCTCTCAAAATACGATAATGTAGCTATCAAGATTTCTGGGGCGTGTACGCTGTCGCACCAATCTTATCCTTACCTTGATATATGGCCCTCTGTTGAAAAAATAATCAACGCTTTTGGTTTGGAAAGATGTATGTGGGGCACCGATTGGACCAGGGCTGTTGATTTACTGACATACAGGGAGGGTGTTGAAGCTTTCAGAACGACAGATATCTTTACGGATTCTGAACGTTGTCAGTTGATGGGCGGTACTCTTCAAAATATATATAACTGGGCCCCAGATACGGAAAAATAAACGAGTATTTTTGTTGTCTGAAAGTTAAAATACCTGCCCTATGACTCATAAAAGTTGCTTTGATAATTGATCGTGCATATTGATTCTTGGTAGATTACACACTTTCGATGCTTTCGCTTCACGAAACTTTAGATTTCTTTGGACTGCTCATGCAATTTTCAGCGCGGCTTTTTGGCTGCATTTTGTTGTCGTAGGGTGGTTATCATATGAAATAAGTGAGTCACCTTTAATATCTGCTTTAGTGCTTGGAATAGATGCGCTTCCCGTGTTGATCGGTGCTCCCTTTGGTGGACTACTAAGCGACAAATACAATAAAAAAATCCTCTTAAATCTCACGTATTGCTATCTGTTTATAGTGCTATCTTGCTACTCGATTGTGATTCTGTATGGATTTGCAGAGACTTGGAATGTACTTCTTTTCGTCTTTCTGGTCGGAATGTCATGGATTGTAATAGATCCAGCTAGGATGGCTTTAATTGCTTCTGTCTCCTCCAGGTCAAACTTACAGAACGCATTTTCTTTAGATTGGTTGGGATTTAGCTTGATGAGGTTACTCACTCCAGCAACCGGTGGATTAGCAATTGCTATATGGGGAACGGGTCCTGTTTTTGTTGTCTGTTCGTTACTGATGGCGACTGCGGCTATTTTCATTAGTTTCGTAGAAAGAGATTCAGATGCAGAGTCTCGGAATATTGAAAGGCCCATCGGAACTGTCATGGGTGATTTGAAGTCAGGTATTTCTCAACTTACAGGCAATAATCTAACGGTAGGGATAACTTTAATTTCATTAATATTAATTTTGTTTACGATCCCATTTGTAAGTGGCTTAGCTCCAGTCTATGCAAAGGAAATATACAACGTTGGTCCCGAAGGCTTGGGACTGATGATGTCTTCAGCAGGACTTGGTTCAGTGATCGGAACATTTATTCTTGCAACATCAGGAGAAATCAAAAAACCCGGAAAAATACTCATATTACTGGTGATATGCCTGTTGATATTGATGGTGTTGCTTGGGATAAATAACAATTTTTTTCTTTCCCTAGGCATATTTTTCTGTTCTTCAGCCTGTACGTTTCCATTCTTGTCAATATCGTCATCTACTCTTCAATCGGTGGTTCCTGCTAGCTACAGAGGTAGGGTAAATGGGATATATACCAGCACGTGGGGCATCATGCCTGTCGGAAGCCTAATGTCTGGCTTATTGGCGGATCGATACGGTGTCCAAGTTTCAACTATTTTTGGAGCCTTAATTGCTTTTACGGGGTTGATAATAGGAATGCGTTTTTTTAAGCAGATGTGGAATAAAGAGCTCGATTCAGATAGAGAGTGATGAAATTGTGCTGCTTACTATTTAAACAGTAAATGATTGATCTAAAAACTTTTTAATGAAAAGAGTAAAGGAGTCGAATTATGCGGGTTAATACCACCAAAAATAAGCTTTCAGAAGGGTTTCCCGTGTTTGGTCCCATTATAAATGAGTATTCTCCTGGGATGGTGGAAATTTTCGGCGCTCTAGATTATGACTTTGTGATGATAGATTGTGAACATGGCTCCATGAATGTAGCTCAAGTGGAGAACATGGTGAGGGCATCCGAGTCATTTGGGATCACTCCAATTGCGAGAATTCCAGACCACAATGATGCGACTATATTGAGATTTCTGGATAGAGGAGTACAGGGAATAATCGTTCCTCACGTTAATACACGAAGCCAGGCCGAGTCTATTTCCAGAGCTGCTAGATATTATCCTGAAGGGCATCGTGGTGTAGGGGGAGGGAGATCCCATAATTATGGTGTTGGTCTGAGCCGTTCAGAATCTACAAGTGGCTTAAATTCGAACCTCTTAGTTATACCAATGATTGAGGAAGTTGAAGCTGTTCAAAATGTGGATGAGATTGCCTCAGTTGAGGGAGTCGATATTCTGCATGTGGCACCTGGGGATTTGGCTCAGAGCATGGGTAATGCTTCTGTAGATGAAGTACGTAATGTAATGGATGAGGTCATTCCTAAAATAAAGACATCAGGTAAATGGTCAGGTGTAGGAGGAAACTCACCTTCTGATATAACCAGGATATTAGACCTGATTAATCTTGGAGCGAATTTCGTTACAGTGGGAGCGAATGCAATTCTTATAAAAGCGGCTCAGGATTTTAAGTTACACATTACGGAACGAATAGAAAAGTAGAATTTAACTTCTGTAAAGATTCCCATCAATGACAGACTCGTCTTAATTATATAAGGACCAAACGCAGTGGGTGCTGTCTATTTACTCTGTGTCACCCATTTTGCTGTTTTGATTTGATTTTAATAACCGATTGCCGCCCCATCTTTTCTCGGTTCCGATCCCCCTGTTAGCAGTCCCGTATTTGAATCTCTACTTATGATCTGTCCACCACCAAAGAGGATTCTGTCGTATCCTTTCACTACTGTTACATCATGACCCTTTGCACGGAGTCCTTTGACTACTTCCTGATCAAGATCACTCTCAACCAGTACGTGACGATTCTCATCAACATCCACGCTGAATCTCAGTGAATCGAGGGCTTCCTGAGAGTCCATATTATGATCCACCATATTTGAAATTACTTGCAACTGACCTTGTGGCTGTTGAAATCCTCCCATAACTCCAAAACTTAACCATAACTCTTCGTTTCTAGTTGCCATGGCGGGTATGATGGTTTGGTAGGGGCGTTTATTTCCTTCTAGGTAGTTGGGATGGTTAGGATCCATTGAAAACAATGATCCCCTGTTCTGTAACGCTATACCTGTTTCTGGGACTACTAGACCTGTTCCAAATCCACTGAATAGACTGTTGATAAATGAACAGGCATTTCCGTCACCATCTATCACTGAGAGGTAAACAGTGTCGCTGTTCCCGTTTGGATTGCCAAAGGAAACATCTTTAATTGCCTTGTTGCTGGATATAAGTGACCGCCTTTCATTGGCGTATTTCTTAGATAAAAGATCTTTTACTGGAACATTGGATACCCTTGGGTCAGCTACATATCTAAATGAATCCTCATAAGATAGTCTCATCGACTCTATAAGGAGATGATATCGGTCGACACTTTGCGGACCCACATCTGACAGGTCGAAACCTTCAGCAATATTGAGTGCCATTAATGCCGCTATGCCAGAACCGTTAGGGGGGCATTCCCATATAGTTACTCCCCGGTAATCTGTACTAATAGGAATATCGATGGATGATGAATGGTTTGATAAATCCTCAGTAGTTAACCAACCACCTTCTGATTGGACATATTCAGAGATTTTGCGGGCTATGTCTCCCTTGTAAAAAGCTTCAGGACCTTCCTTAGATATCGAATCAAGAGATTTTGCAAGCTCGGGGAATTTAACAATTTCACCATATTTTGGTGCTTTTCCACCAGGAAGCATCTGAGTTCCCGACTTGCGCTGGCTAAGCAACGCTGCAGAGTCTTTCCAGGCATTAGCTATAACTTGTGAAACAGCAAAACCTTCTTTCGCATATTTAATAGCAGGTTTTAGGACTTCTGCCATTGACATTTGACCGAATTTATCAAGGCATGTCTGCCAGCCGTCCACAGTGCCTGGAACACTGACCGCTAATCCTGCATGAGGACCATTATTTGGTATTTCTGAATACCCTTTGTCTTTGACATCTTGAGTATTAGCTGCCGAAGCAGATCGCCCACTACCGTTTACCGCAACTACCTTTTTTGTGTTGTTCATCCACACCAGTGCAAACATATCTCCACCTATACCTGTGGACATAGGTTCTAGTACGTTGAGGGCGGCTGCTGTTGCCACAGCAGCGTCAACGGCGTTTCCTCCTTGCTTGAGAACGTCTATACCTACCTGGGCCGCGAGAGGTTGGCTTGTTGCAACAATTCCGTTTCTTGCCACAACTGATGATCTGCGAGAGTTAAAATATGGCAAATTAGACTCCAAATTTGGGTGTTTTATATTACTTTATATCAGCGAACGGTATTAATATGTCTGTGATGGTTCAGGTGAATTTGATTTATAACAGATTTACGGAAAATGTGATAATCCTAATACTAAACAAATTTCCTAACTAAGGGGAATAACATGGTTGATAATTACCATTTACCATATGCCGCTGTGTTTCCAGAGAATAGCGAAGTTAAAAATCCCGTACAGCCGATCATTTTTCTTCATGGATATAGCAGTAATATGGTAAGTAGGGCAGACTTGGTGTCCTTTCTTGATAATGAAAATTATTGTTATTTCTTTGTAAATGCTCCCAACAGATTGCCAGGTGACTCTGACCTACCTGCTTTTCGTTGGTATGAATATCAAGATGATGATTATCAGGATGAGTTATTACAGTCCACAGAAAAACTTGAACTGACTATTGACCACATATGCAAGACATATAATTTTCTAAGTGAAGATATTATTCTTGCAGGCTTTTCTCAAGGCGGAATGATGGCGATCCATGTAGCTATAAACGGACGACATGTATTCAAATCTGTTGCTGGATTTAGTGTGCTTATCGAAAGTGAACCATCAACTTCCAAAGCCTCAATAAACTTTTTTATTTCTCAGGGTTTAAATGATCCGATTTTCGCTCCGAAATTCGGTCAATATACCAGAGATATTTTAGAACATGCGGGTCATACTGTGGTTTATAAGGAATATGATATGGCCCACGAAATTAACATGGATTGTTTAGCGGATTTTTCCTACTGGGTGACTACCCTGTGAGATCCATTCAGATCAAATTTCACAACGCAATAATTTCGGGATGATGAATATAAAAGAAACACAAACGAATCCGTCGATTCTGGATTTGTCCCACGAAGACCTCATCAAGGAATTTATCGACCGGGGCGATAAAAAATACCGTGCCGATCAAGTGTGGCGTTCGCTATACAAGGACGGGGTGAGGGATTTTGCGGAGATTACAACGTTAAGCAAGCCATTGAGAAAATCTTTGGATACCCAATTTACTATCAGTCCACTCTCTGTGGAAACTTCTCTTACATCTTCTGATTCTTCAACTACTAAAAAATTATTCAAGTTACATGATGGGGAACTGATAGAAACGGTCTTAATGCGATATGAACCGGATGGACATCGAAAAAACAGGAAAACTGTATGCGTTTCAACTCAGGCAGGATGTGCACTTGGATGTACCTTCTGTGCTACAGGTCAGCAAGGGTTCCGACGTAACCTGCGAGTTTCTGAAATTGTAGATCAAGTTATCGAAATGGATATTATAGCTAGAGGTGAAGATCAAGAAGAGATTGAACTAGGTAAAAGAACCAAAGGAGAGTTGCAAGGGGTTACAAACGTTGTTTTCATGGGTATGGGAGAGCCCTTGGCCAATTACAATAATACCCTTAATGCGATAAGAGTATTAAATGATGGACAAGGTTTAGGTATTGGAGCCAGGCATATAACCGTTTCAACTGTGGGTTTGATTCCAGAAATAGAAAAGCTTGCCAAAGAAGACATACAAGTAAATCTTGCCGTTTCACTTCATGCACCGGACGACGCAACAAGATCGCAAACCATGCCTATAAATAAGAGATATCCCATCGCGGATTTAATAGAGGCGTGTAAAAATTACGTACATAGGACCAATCGACGAATATTCTTTGAATATGTACTTCTTAAGGATCAGAATGATTCGGTAGCTCAGTCTCACAAGTTGGGTGTATTGCTTCGTGGACTTCTTTGCCATGTAAATCTGATTCCGGTTAATCCAACTAGTAATGGACCCTATGAAAGAACTGACCTGGGAAACGCAAAAGAATTTCAAGTAGGGCTCCAGGAATTTGGAATACCTTCCACTGTTCGAATGGAAAAAGGTATAGATATAAACGCGGGTTGTGGTCAGTTACGTGCCAGAGTATTGGAAAACTGACATATGTGCACATGTTTGCTCATAGATTCATTCCTGTTCACTGTTCTAATTATGATTAGGTAAATCTGAGGCAAAGTAGATACGTGCTTTCAGCGCCATAGTAGTGGTAATATGCCCACAAAGTTGCTAATTATGATTAATGATGTTAAGCCAATGGAGGGCGTTGATGATGATTGATCTAGGTAGTGAAGTCAGGTTAATGGGGCATCTTTTTCGCAGGGCTGGATTTGGAGCCACCAAATCTACCCTGGAAGAATATACGAAACTTGGTTATGAGCAAACAGTAAATCAACTAATCCATCCACAAGGTTCTTCAGATATAAATGATGCCTTGGTGAGACGTTATTTTCCTGATCAAGGTACAAACCATGATCTGAACGGGTTTGGCTCATACGCTCTTTATCGATTAGTTTGCTCACAGCAACCCCTGCAAGAAAAGATGTCGTTTTTTTGGAATAACATCTTTGCTACCGGATATGCCAAAGTTAATAACGGGAAGGTGCTTGGCGATCAAATACGGATGTTTCGAAGACATGGTTTGGGTACTCTAGATAACTTACTACTGGAATTGTCACGAGATCCGGCAATGATCATATGGCTGGATAACATTCACAACCATAAAGGTGCGATTAATGAGAATTATGGTAGAGAGTTACTGGAATTATTCTCGATGGGTGTTGGTAATTACACAGAGGATGACATAAAAGAATGTTCAAGAGCTTTCACAGGATGGACTGTAGACAATCCAGTATATACAAACGAATTGTCTATTAGAAACTCAATTTATCCCTATGGGAAAATTGCCTGGCGATATCAGTATGATGAAGCTGACCATGACAATGGTGAAAAAACTTTTTTGGGTGAAACAGGCAATTTTAATGGTGAAGATGTAATTAGAATCATCTGTGAACAACCTGCAACAGCAAGATTCATATCGAGGCATTTATATCATTTCTTCGTTGCTGATGAGCCTCCTGTTACACAATGGCCTCATACTGATCCACAGGATATGAATGCTATTAATATTCTAGAGAAGGCTTATTTCGACACTGGCCATAGCATATCTGGAATGCTTGAGGTTCTTTTCAATTCCGATTTCTTTAAATCGGAAGATTGCAGATATAAGAAGATAAAAAGTCCAATTGAACTTGTCACAAGCGTATTGAGAATTACAGATGAATTTGCGTATCCGAGTTCTGAAATCGTCGCAAGAAATACTCAATCGGGATGGATGGGACAATTGCTATCTGCACCTCCTTCCGTTGAAGGATGGCATCAAGGTCTTGAGTGGATTGAAACGGGCTCCATGACAGAACGTGTAAATTTTTCTGCAAAACATCTAGGGGACCTGGAAAAGATGGGCATTAAGACTCTCGTAAAGAATATCCTAGATACGGAAGATCAGTTTCTTTCATCGGAAACATGTGTGGACTATTGCCTGGACCAATTAGGGGCCATAGAAGTTACGGACTATATAAAAGATGTTTTAGTCGATTTTGCTAAAGAGATTGGTATTGATGAAACTGACAAAATAGAATCAAGGCCAGAAGCCGAAGACAAGATTGCAAAAGTGCTTGGGCTTATAGGCTCTGTACCGGAATATCAACGGAATTAAAGGCATAATAATCTATATGAGGGTGTCTCAGTGACAATAAAAGAAGGACGAATTACATCAAATAGAGTGATCGAATACAGTCACACCATCGGTATTTGTGTCATGACCGGACGAGGATTTATGTTTCCAGTTGATACAGCTATCAGTAAGGATGGGAAAATACATACTGTTAGTAAAGGATACAGACCAGCTGTGTATCAGACTAGAACTAATATATATGATGTGGATGGTCAGTTTTATCTTGACTATGGTTCTTTTGGTAATGGGCCTGGACAGTACCAAATGCCTTGCGGCATGGATGCGGATTCAGCGGGTAATGTGTATGTCAGTGATGAAGAAATAAATAGGATTACTGTTTACAGTAATGACGGCAAATATCAGACACATTGGGGAAAGACAGGAAGTGGTCCGGGTGAATTTGTTGGACCAAGTGGACTGGCGATAGATAAAAATGATGATGTTTATGTAGCAGATCATTTGAATAATCGAATTCAAAAATACACTAAAGATGGTAAATTCCTGTTTAGCTTTGGAGACTCAGGTAGCCAATCAGAAAATTTAAATTTGCCCTGGGGGCTCACCGTCACTAATGACGGTTTTATATATGTTGCTGACTGGGGAAATCATGGAGTAGTCAAATTTTCTGGAGATGGTGAATTCGTTGCGAGGTATGGTAGCGAGGGGAGTAATGACGGCGAATTTGTAAATCCTTCCAGTGTGGCCGTGGATGAGGATGGATTCATATACGTAGCTGACTGGGGCAACGAACGAGTACAGATTTTGGATCAGTATGGAAATTTTGTCACTAAATTGAGA
The DNA here is from genome assembly GCA_964343265.1 of uncultured Dehalococcoidia bacterium. GTDB lineage: Bacteria > Chloroflexota > Dehalococcoidia > Lucifugimonadales > UBA826 > CAYFIW01. The sequence continues at coordinate 11,116 of CAYFIW010000028.1, forward strand.
GGTGAGTCTGGTCTCTCAAAATGGGCTGAAGAAGCCTACGTTTCTAATCAAGAAGAATTTAAGACACGACAGACAGCGAACCTAGAACCGGAGTTGTCTCAATTTGGAGGCGATGCCTACGATGAATCAGCTCATACGGAGAAATTTTTCTGGGGACCTACTTCAGTAAAGTTAGATTCCCAGGGAAGATTGTATGTAACTGAAAGTAACAGGCATAGAGTTCAAATTTACAAAAGAGTTTCTTAATTGCATTAACGTGAGAAGGCTTCTTTTTTGTCACGAGTGATAAATATACCCCGGCACTTTTACGTATGCGTGTTAACAAGTTCAATATTTTTTGTATTAAATCCTTAATAGTTGCATTTAATTGGGTTTATTACCGGAGAGGGGTCGCCAACTCTGGTGCTTTAACCTTAAAATGTATCGGTTAGTGTGCGATATCAGAATGCCAAAACATTCAATCTGCAATTTTTAAAATTTCATACGGAGAAAAAATCAGTTAATGGCTTTAGCTTTTGATGATGTCAGAGTATTAGATCTTTCCAGACGAATGTCTGGTGCCTATGCCGCACGTTTATTTGGTGATTTCGGTGCAGAAGTCATTATGGTCGAGGATTCAAAAGGTCACACTCTTAGGAATCAAGCAGTTTTACATTCATATATAAATTGGAATAAAAAATCTGTGGTTTGTGAAGATGAGTCAGAGATTGCAAAATTTATTAAAACTAGCGATGTGGTTGTCACAGACGATGTGGATCCTAAAAGCGCTTTGTATAACTTGGTTCGAGATAACAAAAGTAAAAGCACGGTTCATCTGTCTGTTACTCCCCATGGGATGGACGGAAATCTCGTTGGGGTGAGTGGTAATAATCTCACGGCTTGTGCCAGAACCGGATTTTCTTACATTAATGTTCTTGAGGATGAACCGCCTCTCCAGCTACCCAATACTTTAACATCGTACGTAGCCGGGGTTTCCGGATTTATAACAGCTGCTGCTGTTTTACATAGAGTGCGCCTTAACGGGATTGGAGATTTCATAGACCTAAGTGAAGTTGAATCCTTAGCGGTCATGAATCATCCGTGGAGTATCCAAGCAATTTTCGATAATAGAGGAGACTCTAGGGGTGTACTAGGTGCACCTCCCCGCGGTGTGCCTAGGCCGTTATGGCAGGCCAGAGACGGGTTGATTAATTTTGGACTAGGGGATTTTAGAAATTGGACAGAATCCATGAAAGTTATGGGTCTTGATGATTTCGCCTACGATGAGGATTTGATTGTCGACTTAGGACGTCATGGAAACCCGAAAGTAGGAGACGTTGCGGCGGCGGCGGCGGGAGCAATTCTGGATAAGGATAGGGCAGAACTTTTTCATGGACTTGCTAAGTTGCGTTCTATTTGCGGAATGGTTCGTGACATGTCTGATGTTTACAATTGTGAGCATTTGAAAGACAGGGGATATTTTGTAGAAACTGAATCAAATGGCAAAAAGATCAAATTTCCCGGCCCCCCCGCTAAACTTTCATCTTTAGATTGGTCTTTACGAAACACAGCACCGAAAATTAATCAATATGCGGAATCTATGGATAGGGATCGTCCTATTAAGATCCGACCGCTAAAAGCGAATGGTGAGGTCTCCCCAGATGGACCATTGTCAGGGATAAAGGTTCTTACGTTTGCCCATGCTTGGTCAGGTCCTTTTGCAACAGAATTATTGGGTTTCCTTGGTGCAGAAGTGGTGCAAATAGAGGCTCCACACAGACCTGATGTGTGGCGGAGGTCTGGTAAAAGGGAAATTATGGAAGGAGTCCGGAATGATTCTATCCGGCAACATCCTTTAAACACACAAGGTTTATATAACTCGGCCAATTTGAATAAAAGAGCAATCACGTTAAATATGAGCACGGAAGAGGGGCAAAAGATATTTTGGGATCTTGTGCCTGAGTTTGATGTGGTTATGGATAATTTTACGCCGAAGGTTATGGGTAAATGGGGCGTGACTCAAGAAAATTTGGAAAAGAAAAAACCTGGCATGATATATGCATCATTGTCAGCATTCGGTGCTACAGGCCCTTATCAGGAATATCCTGGTAACGGTGGTACCACCGAACCGATGTCAGGTCTGTCATCAGTTCATGGATACGAGGGAGACCAGGGAATGAATACTGGTGGGATGATTCCCGATCCGGTATCCGGATATTTCATAGTGTCATGTATATTGGCAGCCATCAATAATAGGGATAAAACAGGGCAGGGACAAAGGATTGAGGGTTCCATGATAGAGGCTATGACCATGGTGGTAGGTGATGCCTTAGGAGATTACCAGACCACGGGAACTATACCAAGGCCAACAGGGAATAAGCATCCCCTATATGCGCCCCATAACGTTTATCGGGCAGAAGATGGGGAATGGGTTGCATTAGCAATAGACACAGATGAATCTTGGAATAAATTTTCCAGATTCTTGGATCTTTCTGAAGATGAAAGATTTAAAGATAATGCTGGTCGGAAAAATAATGAGGATGCCCTTGATGAGTTGGTATCGGTGTGGGTATCCTCCCACAGCGCAGACATTGTAGAAACTATGGTTAGTGATATAAATGGATGTGCTGCAAAAGTTCTCTCTCCATATGTAATGTATACGGAAGGGGAGGAAAATTTTCAGTCCAGGGGGTTTGTTTCGAATATAAACCATCCAGAAACTGGAATAAATCTTCTTCCTACCAGATGGTGGAAGTTTGGTAGTGGTAAATCATCAGAGGTTTCTCATGCCCCTTGCTTTGGAGAGCATAGTCAAGAAGTTCTAAAAGAATATCTTGGCATAGATGGGGAAGAATATCAGTCGTTGGTTAAGAAATTGGTTACAGGCACTATTTATGACTATGAAAGGTATAAATGAATATGGGATTTAAAAAGATATTAATTGCTAATAGAGGCGAAATAGCTATCCGGATTATGCGAGCATCTAGTGACTTAGGTATAAGTACTGTTGCTATTTTTTCCGAAGATGATGCTGAGTCATTACATCGGACCATCGCCGATGAATCCTTCCAATTAAATGGCCAGGGAGTCTTCGCCTATTTAGATATTGAAGGCATCATAAACATCGCCAAAGAAAATGGTGTTGACGCAATTCATCCTGGTTATGGGTTTCTAGCTGAGAATGCGGATTTTACTAAGAAATGTAATGAAGAAGGGATCGTTTTTATAGGACCAAATATAGAACACATAGAATTGTTTGGTGATAAAGGAAGGGCTCGTAAGGCAGCCATTGATGCTGGTGTACCTGTCTTAAAAGGCATAGACAGGGCAGTTACTGTCGAAGAGGCCAAAGAGTTCTTTAAATCTCTTGGAGAAAGCTCCGGGATGATGATAAAGGCTGTTGCAGGAGGAGGAGGACGTGGTTCTAGGGCCGTAATAAAAGAATCGGAGCTTGAGAGAGCATTCAAAAGATGCACCTCTGAAGCCAGAAATGCTTTTGGAAATGGGGATCTATATGTGGAACAGTTTATCGGAAAAGCAAGGCATATAGAAATACAAATTCTCGGTGATAAAAAAGGGAACATCATAGATCTGGGTGAAAGAGAATGTAGTGTGCAGAGGCGTTATCAGAAGATTGTTGAGATAGCTCCAGCCCCAAACCTGTCTGATGAAATGCGATTAAAGATAATAAATGCCGCAAGAGAACTGGCCGCCAGTGTGAATTACTCGAATTTAGGCACATTTGAATTCCTTGTGGATGTTAACGCGAAAAAGGATGAGCCTGGATTTGCGTTTATTGAAACCAACGCACGTCTTCAAGTCGAACATACAGTAACTGAGGAAGTTACAGGAGTAGATATAGTTCAAACCCAGATCCAATTGGCTCAAGGATCCACTCTACATGAACTTGGTTTGGATTACTCCGGTGTCGGAACTCCAAGAGGGTATGCTATTCAAAATAGGATAAACATGGAGACTCTTTCCCCTGATGGGATAGTAAGACCATCTGGTGGAACTTTAAGATCATACGAGGCTCCAAGCGGGCCTGGAGTCAGAACAGATGGGTTCGGGTATGCCGGGTATACAACAAGCCCTTCATTTGATTCCCTTCTTGCTAAAGTTATTACCCATTCTGCAAACCCTAACTTTGATGTTGCTGTTCAGAGATCTTTACGAGCATTGTCTGAATTTAGAATAGAGGGAGTTGATACAAATATCCCGTTTCTCGTAAATGTTTTGAATCACTCAGACTTCTATGACGGATCTATCCACACTAGATGGGTAGATGAAAATGTTGCCACGTTGGCCAAGGAACCGGATGCGGCCGGTCCAAAGAAATGGGTCGAGACTCAAGAGGTTCCTATTGCCACTGAGGCTACTCAGCAGGCTAGCCCATTAACAGGTACTGCTCCAGTAATGGTAGACGCTGCTAACCCTCTTGCTTTGTTCGATTACGACAGACAGGTGAAGGATACACAAAAAATAGACGAATCTAATGAAGATACATCTGGTGTCATGCAAGGCCCGGATGGAACTGTCGGGATAGCTGCTCCAATCCAAGGCACGGTTATTCAAATTTCAGTAAAGGAAGGGGATGAAATTAGAGCGGGGCAAGAGTTGCTTATTATGGAAGCAATGAAGATGGAACATGTTATAAAAGCTGACACCTCAGGAATAGTTAAGAAAATCAATGTGTCGGAAAGCGACATCATTGTTGAAGGACATCCTTTGGCTTTTGTTCAAGAAGCGGATCTTGGTGAGTCGGAATTGCAAGCTGAAGACGATGTGGATCTTGACTATATAAGACCAGATTTGGCGGAAGCCTATGAGCGTCATGCCTACACACTTGATGAGAATAGACCAGAGGCGGTCGCAAAAAGATATGCGCGCGGTTATCGGATGCCTCGCGAGAATATATCCCAACTTGTCGACGAAGGAACATTTAAAGAATATGGGCCATTGGTTGTCGCCAGACAGCACCAAAGGCGTACGGATGAAGAGTTACGTCAGCAAACACCGGCAGACGGTTTAGTGGCTGGTATTGGGTCTATAAATGGAAAGAAATTTACTCCTGACAGAGCCAGAGCGATGGTATTGTCATACGACTATACTGTGCTTGCTGGGACACAGGGGGGTAGGAATCACTATAAGCAGGACAGAATGTTTGAATTGGCCGAGAGGTTTAAACTTCCAGTCGTGTTTTTCACAGAGGGGGGAGGCGGTCGTCCTGGAGACGATCGTACAGGCCCGGGTGTAGCTTTCGACACACACACATTTACAGCATTTTCACAGCTAAGCGGATGGGTGCCTCTCGTTGGCGTAACCAATGGACGGTGTTTCGCGGGTAACACTGCTCTTTTGGCTTGCTGTGACGTAATTATTGCTACTGAAAATTCAACTATTGCCATGGGAGGCCCTGCGATGGTTGAGAGTGGAGGGCTCGGTGTTTACACTCCCGAAGAACTCGGACCTATGTCTTTTCAGGTCCCGAATGGAGTTGTGGATATACTGGTTAAAGATGAATCAGAAGCTGTCGAAGCAGCAAAGAAATATTTGTCATACTTTCAAGGACCAATTGATGAATGGGAAGCTCCGGACCAACGGAAACTGAGACATATTGTGCCAGAAAATCGAATGCGACTTTATGACATGAGAGAGATTATAGAAACTATCGCGGACAAAGGGTCCGTATTGGAAATAAGGGAGAAATTTGGTATTGGAGTTATAACTTCTTTTATTAGGGTTGAAGGTAAACCAATGGGAGTAATAGCAAATAACCCGCATCATATAGCGGGAGCTATTGACTCCGATGGAGCAGATAAAGGTGCACGATTTGTTCAATTATGTGATGCGTTCGATATTCCTATACTGAGTTTGATGGATTGCCCAGGTATGATGGTTGGGCCGGATGTAGAATCAACAGCACTGGTAAGGCATTGTGTTCGTATGTTCAATGCAGGAGCTAATTTGACCACACCAATGTTCCTGAACGTGGTTCGGAAGGCCTACGGCTTAGGTGTACAAGCAATGTGTGGTGCCAGTTCATTCATGGGATTCTTTAGTGTAGCGTGGCCAACTGCTGAATTTGCGGGTATGGCTATTGAGGGTTCTGTAAAATTGGGATACAGAAAAGAGCTTGAGGCTATAGAAGACCCTGAAGAGAGGCTGGCAGAATATCAAAGAAGAGTAGACCGTGCCTATCATAACGCTAAGGCCGTCAATGCCAGTGCCGGGTACGGTATTGATGATGTTATTGACCCAGCGGACACAAGATCATGGATAGTTATGGGACTAAATAGTGTTCCTCCGACCCCAGAGAGAACAACTAAGAAATACCCCTTTATCGATACTTGGTAAACATAAAATACGATCTAGACACCCAGGTTGACATAGCATGACGGTATGCCAACCTGGGGTATATGTCTCTAAACAAAAGCTGTAAGAATCTCTTTCTCTATTCGATCATATTCTTCGATAATATTAGGTATTCTCCCAAACATTATTTCGTCAACACCAGCATCAAAAAGTTCTCCCACTCGCTCTATTATGTAATCAGCTGGTCCTGCTATTGTTCCTGGGCCTATTGCTTCAATAAACTTATCAGTTTCATTTTTGTCATTTGAGAGCATAGTGGGTACCAAGATGGTATGTCTGATCTCAGAAGGATCTCTTCCAATCTGGTCACAGTGTCTGTTAAGTATCTCGATTTTTCTCTTGTAGAGATCTAAAGACATACCCCCGTGACTCTTTGCAGCAAACCCGTCAAGGTTAAAGACGTCACCATATTTTGCCAGAGTTTTTAGAGTTCGTTTTTCGCCCATTCCTCCCACAAGGATTGGTATATGTGGAGACTGAGCAGAGCCCGGAGATAACAATGCGTTGTCTAACTTGTAATACGTGCCTTGATGATCTACGGGGGATTCAGAAGTGAATAAACTCCTTATTAATAGACAAGCTTCCTCAAGACGATCAGAACGTTCTTTAACCGATGGAAAATCCCAGCCGTATGCTCTATGTTCGCGTTCAAACCATCCTGCTCCGATACCTAGTGTGAAGCGCCCTTTAGATACATGGTCTATTGTCCCTGCCATTTTGGCTACCAAACCTGGATTCCGATAAGGGTTACCCAAAACCAAATGCCCAAGCTTTAATTTGTTAGTAATCGAAGCGACTGACGCGAGGGTTAAGAATCCTTCAAATGCGGTATCACCTTCGCTTGCTCCTGGTCTATTTGGAGGTACAAAATGATCCGCGTGATAAAGACTGTGCCAAGGACCATTGTCCAAGTGCTCAGCGACCTTTCTAATTTCATCCCATTCTGTTAGATAGCAACTTACCTGCGCGCCTATTTTCATTTTTTGACTCCATTCAACGCCTGATTTTGAAATCGGTTGAGCTGAACTTTACTACAAAGGAATGGTTGGTTTGCTAATATTCGTTTGTTGTACACTGACAGAAAAGTTTTAAAAGACTATTTATACAAAGAAATAATTTGTTATCAGATTACTTTAGGGGAGATTGAGTATGTTAAGAAATACTCTAAAAGATAGATTAAAGGCTGGTGAAGTAGTATATGGAACGATGCTTCAGGAAATGGTTAATCCAACGGCTGCCCAGATATTTAAGAGGGCTGGATTTGATTTCTTCATGATCGATTGTGAACACGGGCCCTATGATCAAGGCACGGTTAGAGAAATCCTGAGGGTAGGTAGACTTGAAGAAATATGCCCTTTAGTAAGAATTAGAAATCTCGATTACAGTCTTGCTGCCGGATTTCTTGATGCTGGAGCTATGGGATTAATGCTTCCAAGAGTAGAAAAAGTGTCCGACACAGAAACCTTGGTGAGCTATATGAAGTATCCGCCTATTGGTGTTAGAGGACTTTCTTCTGACGCGCCTCACTCGGACTATAGATTTGGCGATCTCGCGGAATTTATTGAGGTTCAGAATCAGGACACCCTTGTTATCGCTCAGATAGAAAGAAAGATAGCTGTTGATAACCTGGAAGAGATCTTGTCAGTTAATGGAGTTGATGTCGCTCTTATAGGCCCGGAAGATCTTTCCCTTTCTTACGGGATGCCGGGTCAAACTACTCATCCAGATGTCGTTGGGGCGATTCAAAGAGTTATAGACGTCTGTTCTAGCCTGGGAGTTGCTCCTGGAATACATATGGGAAATTTGGATAGACTCAAAGAATGGCGAGAAAAGGGAATGAGGATGATAATGTATAACTCAGACCTTGGATTTCTATTTGAGGGTGCTGAGTTGGGCGTGCAGACATTAAAAGGCTAGAAAATGGCAATTGTGACTAGGTTATTCAATCACTGATCTTTGAGATGCATAAGCGCAATTTTCGCAGGCGTTGTTGGAATCTGGTAATTCTGCACTGTTAAGAATTTTTATCATTTCAGATAATTTCGGTTCGATCCAACCGGTGTCCCATTTATAAGGGACCAACGTTTCTTCAAAAACCATGTAGCTATTGAAGCCGTCTGCATTTCTATCGGCATTACATACATAAAAATAACTCGTGTCATGTACGTTAAATCCCATTTTTTCAATTATGAATGCGTATGTATCCATTTGTATCTTGTAGCCTTGATGGTAAGGACTTTCCAAGTAAGATTTTGTCCTAACGGGATATTTGCTTGCCTGTGACTTGTAATCGACAACGATTAATTGATCGAGCGCAAGATCATGCCAGAGGTCATCGATACCACCATGGAGAATTATGTTTGTCCCTTCTATTTGATGAGAGATTCCGTGGTGTAGAGAATTTCTCCAGTTATCCATATTTTTATGTTTAAAAGGGACTACATTGTGAAGACCAAATGTTTTGAAGATGCGATGGGGTTCCTGCTTTTCTCTGCACAAGTCGAACTCTTTTTTTAGAAGTAAATCAGTTGTCTCATTAAGAGACCAGCCAGGTGTTGAGGGGGATTTTAATCCTTTAACTCTATCGAGATAAAAGCATCTTTGACAGCTGATGAAGTCAGTGAATTTACTCCTACTTATTCGGAAGTTTTCAGATTGCCCCGGTGTATAGATAGAAGAGGCCCTTGTTCTCTTACCTGTCGCTTCGACCTGTTCACCTTTTTTATTTATATTCAAGCTAATCATTAATTTCTATATACCTCTTATATCAACAAACGAGGTTGGTTACATGTTTGATAATAGCACTATGCATTATCTTTCGGTCTATTAGTCGCCGGAATTACATTAAATTGACACTAATGCCTACCCAATATAAAGTCGCCTAATATCGTAAATTTGTTAGAAATGGAGAGCACATGAAAGTAACAGGTGTAAAGACTTATGTTATTGAAAATGAACCAGGTGTAAGAACCGGAGGAGGCGGACAAACGGAAGAATGGTATATAGGAGGGAAGTACTTTCTTATTCTGGAATTATCTACGGATGAAGGAATAGTGGGAATTGGGGAAAAGCTTACTGGGAGTTCTTTCAGTGGAAAAATGACATGGAAAGATTTCAAATCTCAAATTCAGTTAGTTCATGAGACAGTCGAGGCTTTTGTTGTAGGAAAAGACCCTTTTGATATTGAACGAATTTACTACGATATGTACGCAGGAAGACATGACTACAGATTACCCAGCCTACATTTTGGGATGGTTATATCAGGTATAGAGATGGCTTTGTGGGATATTGTAGGTAAGGCTAATAATCAACCGATTTATAACATGCTGGGTGGCAAGTGTTGGGATAAGCTCAGGGCATATGCTTATATGCCACCCATCCCAGATGGCAAAGCTGAAAATGCAGGAGCTGTGGCCGAGCAATTACTCGCGGAAGGTAACACTGCATGTAAATTTGATCCATTTCATCCAATAACTGGTGTACCTAGAGACATCAGCCTAAAAGAAATAACCTACGCGGCAGACATTTTTAAAAGTATAAGATCCGCCGTGGGTAATGAACTTGAAGTTGGATTAGGAACACATGGTCAGTTGACAACTTATAGTGCGATTAGAGTTGCACACGCTATAGAGCCTTACCAACCATTCTGGTTTGAAGAACCTGTTTCACCTGAAAATATAGATGAAATGGCCAGGGTGGCCGCTCATACTAGTATTCCTATTGCCACCGGTGAAAGGCTAGCGACTATCTATCAATTTTCGGAGTTATTGAGGAAACAGGCCGCGCAGATTATCCAGATTGATATTGGTCAAGCGGGGGGGATTTTAGTAGGGAAGAAAGTTGCGGCTATGGCAGAGGCTAGCTATGCAGTTATCGCGCCTCATATGTATTGCGGCCCGGTAGCGGCAGCAGCAGCCATTCAGGTGGCTACTTGTTCACCAAACTTCATGATTGCTGAGGCAAACCAAGGGTCATTACATAAAAAAATTTTCAAAGATCCTATAGTCTTTGAAAATGGATTTATAGAGATACCAAAAGGACCTGGTCTCGGGATTGAATTTGATCCTAAGGTTCTTGAAAAACATATAGTGAGTTGATTAGTGACTGGGGAGTAACATAGCTAAATTGTTATTCCCCACTACAGTCTCAATGCGTTGAGATTATCAAAGAAAAATTGTTGTGATTAAGTAGGGGATACTCAGGAATCGTCGGTCTTGAAACATTTACAAGAACAATTCCTAATTAAAGTCTCTCTGCAACGCGAACGGTTACCTTGGTCAAATACCGTAATTTACTGATAATCCATTCTCATTTTCTTGACATTTTCCAAGCACAACCGTCTGGTTAGATATAACCATAACACCCACAAAAAATATCAAAATTAAAAATTTGATTCCTAGAATTAAGGTTTTAGGTATTTGTAGATTAACTTAGATGTGAGTTTCCGCAATTTTATTGGACTTAGATGCAAGATTCATATTTTGTCTATAATGCGGCTAATAACCGATAAGTTCAATGGATTGAATAATTCATTTGTCTAAACTTGAGTACAGGAGGGGTATTTTCATGAAATATGATTATGTGATTATAGGAGCAGGGTCTGCTGGAGCTATTTTAGCAACCCGACTCACTGAGAATCCAAATACATCCGTTCTCTTATTGGAGGCTGGCCCTGATTACCCGGATATAGATTCCACTCCTGATGAGGTTAGGGAAGGGTTTGCTACCGGTGCGGACATTATTACCAAGGATCACAACTGGCAATTTATGGGTAAGCCATCTCCGTTGGCGGACCCTATGGCCGTTCCAAGGGGTAGAGTGACTGGTGGATCAAGTGCAATTAATGGACAAATATTTCTAAGAGGAATGCCTGAAGACTATGACTCTTGGGCTGAGGCTGGCAATCCTGAATGGAGTTTTGAAAAAACTTTGCCGTATTTCAGGAAACTTGAGACAGATCTCGATTACTCTGGGGATTTTCATGGGAACGATGGCCCAATAATTGCTAGGCGTTATAAGAAAGAGGATTGGTTACCTTCACAAATGGCCTTTTATGAAGGTTGTAAGGCATTGGGGTTTCCCGATGGCGAGGATCAGAATAATCCGGATGTTTCTGGGGTTGGTGCAACTCCATTTAACAACCCTAATGGGATTAGATGGAGCACAAGTATCGGGTATTTATCAATGTCCAGGCACAGATTGAATTTGACTATACGGCCAAATTGTCTAACTCAAAAAATTGTGTTCGAAGGCAAACGTGCCGTTGGCGTAAAAGTAGAAAGTGAAGGAGAAACTTTTGTTGTGGAGGGTGAAACAATTATTCTCAGTGCTGGTGCTGTTTCCTCTCCTCATATTTTGATGCTTTCTGGGATTGGTCCGTCAGACCAACTCACGAAGCAAGGAATCGAAGTGATTCACGATTTGAAAGGAGTTGGACAAAACTTGCGGGATCATCCTATGCTGGGGCTCACCTGGAG
>CAYFIW010000029.1:0-21718 GCA_964343265.1 uncultured Dehalococcoidia bacterium
TTCTAGTCAATTATGTTGTCGTGGGCATAATAAAACATAATTGGTTAGGTAAAATGTATAGCTTATAGTAATATACATCTTAAAATAGCTTTAAGCTTACATAGATGGTCTATACGTCTATTAGACGTACTTATGTCTCGAAATGGACTTGTATATCTAGAAAATAATCAGAGGTAAAAAAACTTATAAAGGAAGAAAAAATGAGGAGAATTCTATGTCGAGTTTAGTTTTGGAAATAAGAAGAGTTCCGCAAGCTGGTAAATTTTTTGAAGTTATTGATGCGATGAGAAAAGCCATGTCTGAGACCGAGAGGATAGGTATGGTCACTGCAACGGCCACTAGTTCTCATCTTTTCAATAAAGATGTTGTTACTACCACACGTCTTAATAATATTGATGAATTGGAGTTAATTGAAGACAATGTCTTTACCTCATCTGATTTTCAAAAGAAGGCAAGTTCTATAGAAGAATTATGCTCTAAAACTACTACTATTCAGGTATTGAATCTGATCTCAGAAGGAGATGGATTTCCTCCCGAGGGGACTCCAAAATATTTGAGAAGGAATTTCCTGTTGGCCAAAAGGGGAGAGGCTCAGTCTCTAGTAGAAGTACTACTTGAGTGGAAAGAAGATATTAAGGGAGTTAAACCAACCATCGGTAGACCGATAGCGGGAAATCAAGATATGGTTAGAATCTCCGTCCCCTTTGATAGTTTACCTGCTTTAACTGAGTCTGGTGCCGACATAATAAATAATGCTGCATATGATAAATATAAGGAGCAAGTTAATCGCCTTACAGTCTCCGTACAGGGAACTAACAACAGAGTTGTGCATGTCAATACACCTTAGCTAATCCCGTCAGCCTATATAGTTTCTAGATATTTGTGATGAATCATGTTTAGCTGTAGTAGGTTGCCAAAATAACTGGATTACATTGGAGGCATAAAATGAAAATTGTCGGTAATTTTGAGATAAACAAAAGCTATGAACACTGGAAGTCTGTTTTTGATGCTCATGAATCACAAAGATCAAAAGCTGGGATCGAAACAATCTTTGTTGGGAGAGAATTACACAATTCTCAAAAGGTACATATCCTATTTGAAGTGGAATCTATTCAAGAAATGCAGGAATTTATGCAATCACCTGAAAATGCCCCCGTTATTAAGGAGGCAGGCCACTTAGTTGAAACTACTGTGATGATTCCAATAAGCGACTAACCATAAACCCTATAAAGCGAGGGCCCCTGCTAGTCAGGCTATTTGTCTAGTCGTTGAGGCCCCTGGCTTTTTCATTGAATTACTAAATACCAATTTCCGTATAGGGATTACCAAATTCTTCTTTATGAATTACTTCACTGATATTTTTTCGAACTTTATTTCCAAAGCCGATCTTGCGGACTGGATATCCAAATGGTATTACTGCGATTACATCGTATTCATCTGGGATTCCTAGAAATTTAGCTACATGTGACATGCCGGACCATCCCGCCCAGTTTGAACCGACACCCTCGGCCCATGCTGCAAGAATCATTGATTGAATAGCACGGCTTCCATCAGATATTCCATATTGCGAACTCTTTTCAACAGCCACCACAACTGAAAGGGCGGAGGAAGCGATGTAGGGGCCTGATTTCACAAGAGAGCCAAGTTCCTCCAGTTTCCTTGATTCTTTCACAACAATGAACTGCCATGGTTGTGCGTTCATACTACTACCTGTGAGGTGCGCCGCGTTTATGATTTTTTGAATTACATCATTGGGTAATTCCTTTTGTTGAAATTCTCTAACTGCTAACACGGTTCGTATAGATTCAAATGTTTCCATGGCCACCTCGAATTTACCAATTTACTAAATACGCCTCATATAACTAAAAGGTTAGATCCATATCCTGGTGGGGGATATTCACCTCATCGTAAATCTCGCCTCTTTCTTTGTATCCGAGATTTCTATAAAACTCTCTTACGTAAACTTGTGCTGATAAAGTAATTCCTTGAGCTCCATCATCTCTGGCAATTTTATGAAGAATATTCATAAGAATTGTTCCAGCACCGTGTCTCCGATTATCTTTTTTTACTGCGATTCGACCAATGTGATGGTATTCCTTCGAATTGGAAGGGGGAACTAACCTTCCTGCACCAAGAGCGATGTCGCGATAAATAATGCCTACATGAGTCACTCGCCCAGTAGAAATAGCTTCCATCGTATCCAGATTATCTAGCTCATGTTTGATCGGTACACATTGCTCTTTAACAAATACCTCTTTCCGAAGAGAGAGTATTTTCTCAAGATTTTCTGGGTTATCAACGATTATGGCTTTTAAGTTTTTTGTCATTACATATCATCAAAATTAACTTACAAAATAAACGGATTTCTAGTTATTATAGTTTAAGGACCACTCTCAGCTATCCAAGAGATTGACGTTATGCTGTTTTTAGTTTCTAAAATCATATACGAGAGATAATGACTTCGGACTTCTACATAGAAAATAAAGTAAAACTCGGTCATAACGTAGTCCAGGCGATACGTAACGAACTATCTTTGGAGAAAGAGATCTCACTTAAGTTAGATGACTTGCTTAAGATAACATCTTTACACGTAGTAGACATCACTAATGATGAATTAGAACAAATCACACATTTTACAAACTTGGTCGCTCTATCGTTGTGCTTTGTAGGGGATGTTGATTTGTTTCCATTGCAAAGTTTACATACATTAAAATATTTGGCTTTAAAGAATATGAATGTTGAGAATTTGTCTGCCTTGGCACAGCTAGAAAATCTTATTCACTTGGATATAAGTGATTCAAGCATTGCAGATTTTTCATGTCTTGCCTCTTTAAATAACTTGACCAAGTTGAGAATGAAGAATTGTGATATTGATGATCTGGAAATTATTGGTGACCTGACAACTCTTACAGCTCTTAATTTTAATGAAAATAATATAGAGGATTTGAGGCCTATTTCTGGGTTGGAGAATTTGCATACTTTAGACGTTGATGGAAATGAAATTGCTGATTTGTCACCACTTTCATATCTAACTGAACTTGTCTGGATTCATGCAGAAAGGAACTATATTAGTAGTCTTGGGGCCCTAACCACACTCAAAAAATTAGAATCATTGAATATTGGTCATAACAAAGTTACAAATGTCGACGCATTATCGAAAATCACAAGCTTGCAATGGTTAGGTATTTCATTCAATGATATAAGGGATATAAGTCCAATTAATTCCCTCTCAAAACTAACGTATTTGGATGTAGAGGGGGATTCATTTAATCAACAAAGCACTAGAATTCATTTGCCAAATCTTAGAGCCAAAGGTATTGAAGTTTTTCCTTAAATCTATATTGGCGAGGCGTTTTTACTTGAGTTCGCTGACTATATATGTTCCATCGTTCCATGTTGGTTCTTCTTGCAAATGTTTCATCATGTTTACAAATGCATCGTGTTGCTCAGGACGATTTGCATTGTTTAGGTAATCTTGTTTACTTTCAAATACCGCGACCGCGACAAGATCATTCTCCTCGTTGTCAGGTTTCATTATAAAAAACGCAACTGCTCCAGGGGGAGCAGAGGTCGATTTCATAGAATTGATTAGATCGTCTTCGTGCCCGGGTATTACTTTCAAGTTGAATATGGTTCCGTACATTTCCGCTCCTATAATTTTTAAAAATAACCGAGATGTTTTTCCGAATTTAAGTGATGATTCTTTCTTTGATATCTCAGTTTAAGGTAGGATATATATGTAATATTTATATATATATAAGCATTTTTAACATTAAATAAATTATCATTTTTTGAATTGTTAAGGAGAAATCAATGGCACACTACATGGTAACCGGTTCATATACAAGTGAAGCGTGGGCAGCTCAGGTGAAGAATCCTCAAAATAGACTTGAAGCGATTGCTCCTTTGTTTGAAGCTTCCGGTGGGAAAATTGAGTCTGCGTATTATACCTTTGGGGAAAATGACATAGTCCTAATATGTGAATTTCCTGATAATATAACTGCCGCCGCAGTCTCTATGATTGTTGCATCGGGAGGTGGTGTGACTAATTTCAATACAATACCTCTCATCTCTATGGAAGATGGGGTTGAGGCAATGAAGAAGGCCTCAGATTTAACATACACGCCCCCAAAGTCGTAAATGACATTTTAAATCTTATTCATAACTACTGGGTATTCTTATCGTGTATGAGAATACCCAGTAGTTAGTCGGTTACCTCGTTAGCCATGTTGGGGGCCCTATTGTGCGGTCATGCCGCCATCTATAACCAGTTCAGAACCGGTGACGAATGATGATTCGTCTGAGGCTAGATAGAGTATTCCCATGGCAATTTCGTCAGCGGTGCCTAATCTTCCCATTGGCACTTTACTAAGTCTTGTATCCGCAAAATCACTGTCTTTAAATATTGGGTCTGTCATGGGTGTGTCTGCATATCCTGGATGAACTGAATTGACCCGTATTCCAAATTCAGCATACTGGATAGCAGCTGATTTGGTCAGTAATCTGACACCACCTTTGGCTACGTGATAGGCTGTAGAAGAACTACTTCCAATAATGCCATTAATCGAAGATAGATTAACGATAGATCCACCTCCGTTGGCTTTCATATGAGGTACTACATGCTTTATTCCAAAGAAAGACCCTTTGGTGTGAACATTTAATTGAGCGTCCCATTCTGATTCACTTGTATCATCTAAGGTTTTTGTCGATGCAGTGCCTGCACAATTAATCAAGATATCAAGTTTGCCATATTGGTTTATGGTCTTGTCTATAACTTCTATCCAGTTAGATTCCTTCGTAACATCAAGATATGAAAATTCAGCGTCTTTCTTTAATTTCTTAAATTCTTCTAGGGTCTTCCTCCCAGATTCTCCATCAATGTCAGATAGCATAACTTTGGCACCTTCTTCTATGAATCTCCATGCGCAAGCCCCGCCAAATCCCATTAGTTCACCAGGAATTCCACTTGCAGCTCCCGTGATAAGTGCCACTTTATTCTCTAATCTCATGTTGATATCCTCACTCATAGATCGGGGTTATGCTAGATTCAATTCTTTGTACCCATTTTCCACAACTTGCTCACATCTTTCTCTGTAAGATTTTGCGCTTCCACTGTATCTTGCAATGATCCGAGTTTGGCGGCCTTCTATGTTACTGTTTATGCCTGTCATCCAGGAGTCTACTTCATTTGAAAGTAATCCTTCTCCCTGTTCACGAACATATTCAGCCCATGTTTCTTGAGAAGCTTCAGTAGCTTCAGCAAAGGTGTAATTGTTACCAGTCATAAATTCTATTAGATCACTTATCCATTCGACGTTATATTCAATACTTCTAGGATTGTTTCCTAAGAGAGCATGTGGTCCCATAATCATAAAAAGGTTAGGGAAGCCGTTTACTTGTAGTCCTAAGAATGTTGCTAACTTTGTCTTCCAAACATCTCGTAAATTGTTTCCATTGGAACCCTCTATATTTATCCGGTCATAACTACCAGTAATGGCATTGAAACCAGTGGCATAGATAATGTAATCGAATTCAAATGTGCCTTCGGTGGTTTCGATACCCTCCTTGCATATTTTTATTATTGGAGTTTCCTTTATATCTACAAGGTCTACGTTGGACTGATTGTATGTTTCGTAATAATATGTTTCTAAAGGTACTCTTCTTGTACCGAATCCGTGATCTTTTGGAATCAACATATCCGCAATCTTTGGGTCATTAACCCGTCCACGTATTTTTCCTGCGATGAACTCAGATATTTCCTTGTTTGCTTTCGGATCTGTCAGTATATCTTTGAAATTACCCTGCCATATTCCGAACCCAGGACTAGCATAGAGTTCTTCCCAGAAGGACAGTCTTACGTCCTCAGGGACCTCAAAAGTTCCTCGTGGATCTACAGTGTGTATGAAGCCTGCTTGTGTCTCTTTACACCGTGCAAAGATGTCTGGATATTTATCTCTAATTTCGACCATCTCTTTTGGATCGATTTTCTTGTTATGAAGAGGGGCACACCAATTAGGTCTTCTCTGAAAGACGGTCAGATGTCCTACCGTTTTTGCAACCTCCTGTATAGTTTGTACCCCTGATGCACCTGTTCCTATAATTGCTACTTTTTTGTCCTTGAAATTCACAGTTTCATGAGGCCATCGGGATGTGTGAAATGAACGTCCAGCGAAATCATTTATTCCTTCTATATTGGGTAGAGTGGGCTCAGATAATAATCCTATCCCAGTAATTAGGAATCTTGCTCGGTGGACGCTGCTATCAGACAGCTGGATTTCCCAGTATCTATTCTCTTCATTGAAAACAGCATTTTCGACCATACTGTCAAACTGAATATCTTTTGTAAGATCAAATTTATTTGCCACGTATTCAAGATAACGTAACGTTTCTGGTTGTGGTGAGAAATGTTCAGTCCAATCCCATTCTTCCAACAACTCTTGCGAAAAAGAATAACCATATGAGTAACTTTCTGAGTCAAACCGGGCCCCTGGATAGCGATTCCAATACCAGGTTCCACCGACTCCGTTTCCTGCCTCAAAAACTTTGACATTTAGGCCTAAGTTTCTTAGTTTGTAGAGTTGATATAGTCCAGAAATTCCGGCACCAACTATTATGGCATCATGATCCATTTCTGCTTTACTTAAGTGAGATTTTACAGTTTTCAATTTATAACTTACCCTCAATCTTGCTGCTAGTTTAAATCGAGAATTTCCTAGCGGGAACCTGTTCGAATTTTATATTGAGCAATCTGTTTAATGAGAGAATGTACAGGCAATTATTGTGCTGTGACTCCTCCATCAATGACCAATTCTGATCCCGTGACGTATCGGGACTCGTCTGACGCCAAATAAAGCACAGCGTAGGCAACATCTTCTGCTTCCGCAAAAAATTGTAAAGGGGTATTTGCCATGCGCTTTTGTCTATCTTCTTCACTCCAAGTATCATTCATTTCGGTTTCAATAAATCCTGGGTGTACTGAATTACACCGTATATTTTCTGGACCGTATTCTACTGCAGTGGATTTTGTCAGTAATCTCACAGCTCCTTTACTGGCGCCGTAAGCACCTAAGCCCCCTGGGCGCCCTACTAAACCTGCTATTGACGAAATATTAATTATCGACCCTCCACCTGCTTTACGCATTTCTGGTATTGAGTATTTTGTGCCCAAAAAAACTCCCTTTGCGTTGACGTCTTGTATTTGATCCCATTCCTCTACGGAGGTATCTTCTATGGTTTTATGAGGAGCAATTCCAGCGTTGTTTACCAAAATATCAAGCTTCCCATATTGGGTTACTACTTCATTTATAACTCTAATCCAATCTGATTCATTGGTGACGTCTAAGTGAATATATTTAGCTTCTCCTCCAGTTTCATTTATTTGAGCTTCTACCTGTTGGCCCTGTTCATCAAGGATGTCACCAAAGACAACGATGGCTCCTTCCTTAGCGAATAGTTTTGCTTCTGCAGCACCTTGTCCCCTAGCGCCACCTGATATTAATGCGATTTTTCCTTGAAGCCTACCCATGTCAAGTCCTCCGGTTTATGTTGTCAATATGTTTTAATTGGCATTTTTGATCTGGTCTGAAATTTTCTCAGCGATCATTATTGTTGTTACGTTTGTATTGGCTCTAGGGCAATCCGGCATGATAGATGCGTCAACAACACGCAATGAATCTATCCCATGGACTTTTCCTTCCTGATTTACAACACTCATTTCATCAGTCGAAATTCCCATCTTACATGTACCTGATATGTGGTGCCCTGTCTTAACCGTTTGTTTCATCCATTTATCCAATGCTTCATTACTATCCACTATTTTTTCTGACGGGGAATGTAGGGATCTTATGATTTCCTTAAAGTTATTGCTATTTCCCATTTCTACACATATACGCACTGTTTCTCTGAGTCTCCGTAGATCTTCGGGATGATCTAGAAAGTTAAAGTACAAATTAGGTTGTTGATGTGGGTTGGAGGTTTGCAACTTTATCTCCCCTGAACTAAGGGCCAAATTTATTACACCGATCATCCTTATGATTCCTGGTATATCTCTGTTTTTGGATGCCATTAAGACACACATGTCATTTTTCATATCTGATCCACTGGCAGTATATCTAAGCGCCATTTGAGAAAATGGTTCTATTTTTTCTTGGATTTGACGGTAATCATCCTGTACGTTCCAATCTATCCATACATTGGGATGGTCCCTTAAGTTCTGGCCGACTCCCGGAAGATCATGTATCACGGGTATATTAAGAGATCCCAGATGACTGGATGGTCCGATACCTGACAACATGAGTAGTTGTGGGGATCCAATTGAACCACTACTTAAAATGATTTCTTCTCCAAATACTTCAAAAATCTCTCCAGAACTTTCTACTCTAACCCCAATAGCTCGCAATCCCTGAAAGATTAGAGATAAGGCGTGGCAATTTGGTTTAATGGTTAGATTAAGACGATGTCTCGCTATACCAAGATAGGCTATCGATGTACTCCACCTCACGCCATCAATGTTATTGAAAGCTAATGACCCCACTCCGGTGGTATCAGGATTATTATGATCATGGCAATCTGGGAACCCGTATTCTCGTGAAGATTCATAAAATGCTTTTTGATCTGGGTTCCAATCCTTTGGTTGCCACCTTCTAGCAACCATCGGTCCTTCGTTTCCGTGGAAGTCGTCGACGTAATCTAGATCATTTTCAAGTTTTCTGAAATAGGGGAGGCATTGTTCGTACGACCATTGGTCGTTTCCTGCTGTTCTCCATGAGTCGTAGTCTTCAGGTATTCCTCTTATGAACATTTGAGCATTGATTGCTGATGTACCGCCAGTAACCTTACCTCTAGGAACTCTCATAGGCTCTAGAGCTGTGTCCGTTGAAACACCGGTATATTGCCAGTTGTGGCTGCTTGTCCATAGGTCTATGTTTGATCCGTACCCTTGTTTAACTTCAGGAGGTAATTGCTCTATTTTTGGGTAGTCCGGGCCTGCTTCTAAAAGTAATACGGACCTATTGCTATCTTCACTCAGACGAGTTGCAATTGTTGCCCCGGCAGAACCGGCTCCGACCACAATATGATCGTATTTCATTTAATTCCATCCTTGTTAAATCTAGAATTGATGTGGAACATTTGATATTTATGAGTAACTAATCTATGGATTCCAAGTGATCAAACAAACAGTTCTTTGATCTGATCCAGTCAATTCAACTTCATCTTCATTATTGGGATTTGTATTTACTAATATTTTTTTTGTTATATCTTCAAGAATTTCGTGCTCTTTTGTGCCTTTGTTTATGTAGAGCCGAGACATAAGATCAGCTATGGCGGATTTTCTATTTTCATATCGATGAGCGCCATATGTTTCAAGGATCGATAGTTCTGGTTCAAGACCCATTTCCCATAGTACGTCCATGAGCTGGGGAGTCGCTGGTAAATGAATTCGTTTTTCTCCATGAACAGCATCCCATATGTCACCTAAATGACCTTGTGGAGATTCCATGAAAGCTAGTATGGCTGCTCTCTTATTTGTGACAGTATTGATAGCTGTTATGAATGTTTCAATATTTTCTATACCGTAGATTACATGAGAACATAGAGACCCGTCGTGGGATTCTATCGAATCAAATTTTTCCTCCCATAATCCATAGATAGAGGATACATTCTTTATGTTTAATTCAGTAGAGATGCTTTTAAGTTCATTAAGCATAGCCTGTGAAGAATCTATAACAGTTACGTGATCCTTTCTTAGCGCCAAAGGAAGCGCTAATCTTCCAGCACCTCCTCCAATATCAATAATACTGTTGCAGTCACTATATTCCTTTATAAGGCGATCAACTATTGGGTCATTTTCCCTAAATGGATCTTCACGGAACATGTGGGCGGAACCTTCCCAAAAATCTTGATTCGGATCAAAATTCTTTTGGGCTGATATTGATTGACTGTGATGAATGGCTACTTGCGTTTGCCAACGACTTATTCCACCCTTGTATCTGTTTGTAAGTCTTTTATGTACTTCATCAATTTTCATGAATGTGGTTGATTCTTAATTTTGTTATTCTTTTTTTGAGCAAGTATATATCAGTAATGTCATCTTGAACGTCTGCTGGTTGAATGTAATTATAGGCTGGAGATAGAGCATTATTTATTTGTGTAGTTAATACGAAATAGGTTTTAGAGATGAAAGATCAATCACTTAGGGTAGGGGTTATTGGAACTGGCGTTATGGAGGAACGGCACTGTGAGAATTTATTTAATAAGGTCAGAGACGTAGACTTAGAGTCTGTTTCTGATTTAAAGGTTGGGAGAGCTGAACGAATTGGTAGGCTATTTGGCAATGCCAAGGTGCTTGAGACCCCACGAGATCTAATCAATAGTAATGATGTTGATGCTGTTCTGGTATCCACTTCCAATGATGTTCAC
This sequence comes from uncultured Dehalococcoidia bacterium, assembly GCA_964343265.1. Taxonomy (GTDB): domain Bacteria; phylum Chloroflexota; class Dehalococcoidia; order Lucifugimonadales; family UBA826; genus CAYFIW01. The sequence continues at coordinate 10,420 of CAYFIW010000029.1, forward strand.
TCATCACTGATTTTAGATTGCATAAAAGTAAACAAACCAGTTCTATGCGAAAAACCAATGTCGATAAATCCCGATGAAGCTCGGCAAATCATTGAATCTGAAATCACAATCGGTCGCAAACTTGTGCAGATTGGATTTTGTCGAAGATACGATGATCAACATCTAGAGGTGAAACGAAAATTTGATTCTGGGTCTCTTGGGAGGTCGATTTTTATAAGGGCTGGCATAGAAATCGGTCAGTTGATGATAGGAAATTAACTAATTAACAGATTTTGCTGAACTCCGCGATTCATGAGTTTGATTCTATTCGTTGGCTTCTAGGTGAGGAGGCGAGAAAAATATATGTAACAGGTGTTCATACAAATTCAGATAAAGTGTCTGACCTGCTTGATTTGATTACTGTTCATGTTTCACTCAGCGGAGATTGTGTTGCGAACTTTGATGTTTACATGTTTATAGAGATAACCTCAACTATACTTCGACAGTGGAAAGTCACTGGCTTGAGCGTCTCCAACAAGCTTATCTCTCTGAAGTTCAAGCATGGGTTCATTCCGTCAAGTCGGGGGAATGAACCGGCCCGACAACGTTGGACGGATATATGTCTTTACAATCGACCATATATGGGATCAAATCTCTAGAGACTGGATTGCCTATGAATATACCTGAGATTGATGTCCCGGATTTATATTATCTATGATTAAACTTCATCACTTAATTGGGGCATGATGGTTTTAGGTAGTTGTCCCATTCTAAGTGCCAGGGTAGACAGAGATCTTTCAAAGAACCATGCCATGCCAGAGTGAATATCATCACCAAACGGTTCTATCCATGAATTGTCTAAATAACCCGGTCCGAAATATGCGCCTAGTAACGAACCTGCAGTAGCACCAAAACTGTCGGTATCAGCTCCCTGGCTGACTTGTATGCAAATTCCGTGCCCTATGTTTTCTGCAAATTTCAAAGTATTTATTAGCATACCTGTCTCTTGATATATTCTGCAGTGACCGTATTCTCCGTATTTATCGCTTATTTTGTCATACGCCTCTTCCCACGATGATGCGTTATTTACCACTTCAAGACATGCCGACACTCTTTCATAAAACCTACTTTTTTGAGGTATATATTGAAGTGCTGTCTTAAAAATGCCTATTCGATCATTCGTGACTTGAGCTGCCGCTATTGCGGAAGCTATAAACATAGTTCCATAAATTCCGGTACGACTATGAGTGAAACTTGCATCTTTCCATGCCATATTAGCTGCGTCTTGTGGTCTTCCGGGACACGCGTAGCCGTAGGCATCGGCTCTTATAGCTGCGCCACATAATTCGTCTCCAGGATTGAGATAGTCATTAAAAATGCTTAGATGTCCCGATCTTTCTCTCAGGGGAGTTCTTGGTCCTATTCCACCTTTTTCGAGAAATGATTCTATGGTAAATCTGTCGAGAGATTCAGTTCCTGCCCTCAATAGGGTAGTTCTCTCAGGGCCAAATGTTGTTTGGAAATTCAGGTGTTTCAGCCACAGGTCCTGGATATTAATATGTGTAAATGAGGGTCCATATTCCTCCAGGATAAGCATCCCCATGATAGTGTAATTTATGTCATCATCAGGGGCGACATACTGGATATATTCTCTTGCCGTTTCTGAGAAGGAATTATTGACTCTCGGAAGGTGGTTTTTTATTTTTTTAGACACGTAATTGTCTAACGGCCATTCATCCATGGCCTTGAGGGCGTCTCGTATCTCGTGACCTGTAAAACTTGCTTCCAAGGGCTTGCCTAATATACAGCCAGCAACGGATCCGAGAAAGGCAGATTCTACTCTTTGGATACTCTCCTCTATAGTTATAGAACCTATAGTTTTTAGATTTCTTGAAGGATCAGATTCTATCCATATATCTTCCAAGTCATTCGGCTCTACATATGGCCATTCTGAGCTAATCGGTAAGTTAGATAATTCACTGGCGAACTCTAGTAATTTATCGTAGCTTTCGGGTAGAGATTCTAATTTGGAAATCATTCCATCTATTTCGTATCCTTGCTCTCCTTTGTTTAAAACGACACCCCGAATACGTGTTTTTAAGGTCTCCAAGCTGATTATCATTTGATTTTCTTCTCCGCTAATTCCATGTGATGCTTCTTTTATGACGAATTTTATTCAAATTCTTATGTACGTATTCCAATATAGAACACTCTCATAATAATATGTCGAGAGATTTAATACTTGCTAAGTGAGGTGTTCTTTGCAAACAAATTTGAAAAAGGCTCAAATAGGAAAAACTGGACTTGAAGTTACAAGAATCGGCATGGGTGGAGCTCCTATTGGAAAAGGAGACAAGGATATAGCAGTAGAAAGTCTGGAGACAGCGTATAGAGAAGGGATTCGTTACTTTGACACTGCTCCTTTGTATGGAACTGGACGTAGTGAGACTTATTACGGAAATTTTTTGCCAACGATTTCTAGGGATGATTTTACTCTGTCTACTAAGGTAGGCCGACTCTTACTTTCTGAGGATGAGGCGTCCAAATTTTCATACCCAGAGTCAGTGGATCTCGAATCGGATGTATTCAATATTAACAATAGAAGTGCAAAATATAAGAATCAGGTTGTTTTCAACTATTCTAGAGATGGAATACTACGGTCCATTGATGAAAGTCTGAACCGACTGGGATTGGATCGTATAGATATCGTCTTAATTCATGACCCTGATGACTTTTATGACCAAGCATTAAATGAATCATTTCCGACTCTTGCAGACTTGAAATCTCAGGGTGTTATTAAGGCAATAGGCGCTGGTATGAACGAATGGGAAATGTTGAGTGAATTTGCTAAGAATGCGGATTTTGACTGCTTTTTGCTTGCCGGTAGGTATACTTTGCTAGATCATTCCGCCCTTCATGAATTGATGCCACTCTGTGAAGAAAAGGGGATCAGTTTGATTTTAGGTGGTCCATATAACAGCGGGATATTGGCCTCGGATCTTGATTCTGAAACCACCTATTTTTATGAAGCGTCACCTCATGAAATAGTGAGAAAAGCGCAGGCTATAAAGAAGGTTTGCGATCGCCATAATGTACCCTTGAAGGCGGCTGCATTACAGTTCGGACTAAATCATCCCACCGTAGCTGCGACTATACCTGGTCCAACTAATGCAAATGAATTGAAAGAAAACATAAAGATGGCTACATTTGAAATAAACCCCGATTTGTGGTCAGAACTAAAAAATGAGCGATTGATTCATCAGGATTGTCCCTCTTAGATTGGGTTGGATATCTGAAGTTCTATATGTGTTTCTATACGGCATATTTATCTTAAGTATATTTAATATATGGGGAGGTTATTATGGAGAAATATTCAAAGCCAGTTATCATAGATTGTGATCCTGGTATTGATGATGCTGCGGCTCTTTTTATGGCGCTTAATAGTGACACCTTAGATGTCAGGGCTCTTACCACAGTATTTGGAAATGTATCAGTTGAACAAACCACTATAAACGCACTTAAAATTCTTGAAGTCGCTGAACGAACAGATATTCCTGTCTATCGAGGGGCGGGAAGGACTTTTGATTTTAAGGATCCACACTATGCTACACATATTCATGGGGATGATGGTCTAGGGAATACATCGTTTCCTGAGCCAGTTACTGTACCAGAGAGTGATCATGCTGTTAATGCAACAATAGATATTATAATGAATAATCCAGGCAAAGTTTCTTATGTTGCCTTAGGTCGTCTAACGAATTTAGCGTTAGCTATTAATATGGAGCCGAGTCTTGTCGATAATATTACTGAAGTTGTAGTGATGGGAGGAGCGATCCACCAACCGGGCAACTCTACTCCTGTAGCGAGTGCAAATTTATACGGTGATGTTTTAGCTGCCTCAATAGTTTACGACTCGGGACTTAATATTGCCCAAGTTGGCCTAGATGTTTGTAACAAGGTAGAAATTACAAAACAGCAGCAGGAAAATATTTGGACTCTAGATTCAAGAGTTTCAAACTTCCTTAAGGAGATTACTCCTTTTATCCGGAATGCATATGGGAAGATTGGGACTGCTAATGAGGGGGCAGTTAGGTATAACGATATGCCCGCCATTGGTTACACGATTGATAGTTCTCTTTTTATCTGTGAAAGACTAAAAATGGTAATTGAAACACAAGGTCAATACACAAAAGGTCAGACCGTTAACGGAAGCCATCGTGATTTTATAGAGGACGCTACTTTGGTGAATGTGTGTCTGGAGGTTGACGAAGAGAGGCTAATAAAAATGTGGATTGATTCTATTTCTAGTTACTCGTAGTTTATCCAAAATTTACAAGAAACGGGGCAGGGGATAACTTAGAGAATGATATAACGGTCAACGAAAAGGCAATGCCAAGTCCCAATTGCCATCTTGTGCCGATCGTTTGTAGCCGATCAATAGTCCATAAAGATAATGTTAGATATCCTCCACATAACAGGCCGCAAACGACTCCGAATATTCCATGGGTGAAGGCATTAGTGGGGGCTAATAATATTGCGTCTATGAAAAAGAAAAAGGCTTTATGGGACTCTATAACGCCTAGCGACAGATTCATAAAAAACATCCCCATGGGAAGTAAAAGTCCTGTCACAAAAGGTAGGAAAATCCCGTAGAGGATACCAACGAAAATCCATATAAAAAGATTCCGGCTAAGATAATTTTCTCCAATTATTATTTTCACTATAAAATATGCCAAGGCTGCGCCCGCGATAAAAGATGGGATACCCAAGTAAATAGTTGGAGTTAAGCTCATATGTATTGGGTCTTCCCACCTCACCTTTTTTTGTACTATGTCAGATATTATGAATCTGGCAAAGCCTGCCGAACCTCCACAAAGGGAGGCGATGAGGGCGAATTTTACTGAGTCAGATATATTGCTGAGTGAAAGTAGAATTGGGTTGAGTTTTGGCATCACCTAATGATAATACAGCAACCTAGTTAGTTGAGTCGGCTAGCACACCTTCAAGTACTAATTCTTCAGCGCGGTGACAGCTCACATAATGGCCCTCAGTTATTTCTTGGAGAACCGGGGTTTCAGTTTTGCATTGATCTGTGGCATAGGCACATCGGGGGTGGAAATAACAACCTGAAGGGGGTGCCGCAGGATTCGCTACTTCACCTTGGAGCACTATCCTGTCTGATTTCTGTCTGGGGTCTGGTTCTGGTACAGCAGATAGTAAAGCGGCTGTATACGGGTGCTTGGGAGTTGCGAATAAGTCATCTGTAGGAGCCATTTCCACGAGTTTTCCTACATACATTACGGCGACTCTATCACTGATATGTTTAACGACGCTCAGGTCGTGTGCTACGAACAAATAAGTGAGTCCTAGTTCCTCCTGAAGGTCTGATAATAAATTCAATACTTGAGCTTGCACGGAGACATCTAAGGCGGAAACTGGTTCATCGGCAACAACTAGTTTTGGATTTAATGCCAGCGCCCTGGCTATTCCTATCCTTTGTCGTTGTCCGCCACTGAAAGCATGTGGGAACCTGCGCATGTATTCTGGTCTCAACCCCACCATTTCTAGCAGGTCAGCAACACGTTCTTCCCTGTCGTTCTTTGTACCTATGTTATTAAGTAGGAGGGGTTCCCCTATCGTGTCCAATAAAGTCATCCGGGGATTAAGTGAAGAAAAAGGATCCTGAAATATCATCTGTATATCGCTTCTAATCTTTTTGAGTTCAGATCCTTTCATAGAAGCAATATCTACAATCTCATCTTCCTGGGTTCTAAATAATATTTCACCACCTGTGGGATCGACGGCTCTCAATATACATCGCGCAGTGGTTGTTTTTCCACATCCACTTTCTCCGACTAGTCCGAGTGTTTCTCCGTCTTTTATATGAAAATTCACCCCATCTACGGCTCTAATTTGCCCGACTTCTTTTTTTAAGAATCCTTGTTTGATAGGAAAATGTTTTTCTAAATCGGAAACTTCCAACAATCTTTCATCAGGTAATCTGGAGTCAATTGTTGTCATTGTCTACTCTCCTTCGCCGTAGAGAAAGCAGCTTACTTGATGAGTGGGTGATGTATCTTTTAACACTGGGATAGCACTATCGCACTTACCAGGCATGAAAGATTCGCATCTTGGCCCAAACGCACAACCTTTTGGTCGATCGTAGGGGTGGGGTACTGTTCCACTTATTGAAGCCAATCTTTCATTTGAATCTGATTTTATTCTTGGAATAGATTTCAGGAGTGCTTGGGTGTAAGGGTGTTGAGGATCATGGAAAATATCGTCGACCGGAGCACTCTCAACAACTTCACCTAGATACATAACTGAAACGTGATCCGCCATTTCCGCAATTACCCCTAGGTCATGTGTTATTAGAACAATGGCCATGCCATTATCTTCCTGGAGCTCACTCATAAGTTCTAATAACTGTGCTTGGTTAGTGACGTCTAAAGCAGTTGTTGGTTCATCCGCTATTAGTATTGCTGGGTTTGATACTAAGGTCATGGCTATCATAGCCCTCTGCCTCAAACCTCCACTGAGTTGAAATGAATAGTCGTTTATTCGCCTCTCAGGAAGAGGTATACCGACCGCAGTGAGGGCTTTGATCGCAATTTCTTCCGCACCCTTTTTGTCTATGTCTTGATGAAGCCGTATAGTCTCAATCATCTGGTTACCAATTGTATGGACTGGGCTGAAGGAAGTCATTGGTTCTTGAAATACATACGCTATTTCGCCTCCGCGTATGGATCTTATGTCATGACTATTGGAATCCATCGAAGCGATGTCTACTACTTCCTCGTCCTCTTGTCCTATATTTCGGCGGTATAGAATTTCCCCTCCTACTATTTCGCCAGGTTTGTCCAATATTCTCATGATAGATCTAGCGGCAACGCTCTTTCCACATCCGCTTTCTCCTACGATGCCCAGGGTTTGTCCGGGCGCGACCTCAAAGCTTGCACCATTCACCGCTACCACAGTGCCTTCATCTAAAGGAAAATGTGTTTCAAGATTTACTATTTCTAATATGGGTTTGTTTTGGGTAGTCATGAAATTAACCTTTATCAACCGTAAGGATCAGCAGCATCTCTCAATCCATCACCTAGGAAATTGAAAGCTAATACAGCTATTATCACTAGCGCAGCAGGTATCAATTGCCAGGGCGTTAGCGCAATTGTTTGTATGTTCTGTGCCGCCTGTAACATAACTCCCCAACTTATTGCTGGGGGCCGTAAGCCCAATCCGAGGAAGCTTAATGATGTTTCACTAATAATTATGAAAGGTATCATCAATGTCGACGACGCTATTATGTGGCTCATAAAAGATGGCACCATATGGACGAAAATTATTCTGACCTTACTTGCTCCCATTAGTGCGGCAGCCGTCACAAAATCTTCGTCACGTAGAGAAAGGAATCGCCCACGTACTTCTCTAGCTAACCGTGTCCATTCAAACATGGCTATTATGATCGTGATCGCGAAATATACTCGGACTATCGACCAATCTTGAGGCACAGAGGCAGCGATCGCCATCCATAACGGTATGGTCGGTATGGATCGTAATATCTCAATGATTCTTTGTATTAATAGGTCTATTATTCCACCGTAATATCCCGACAATCCTCCTAAAAGAACTCCTAAAAACAGACTCAATGCCACGCTTAATAAACCGATCGTCATGGATATACGAGTAGCAAGCATTAAACGGGACCACACATCTCTTCCTTGAACGTCGGTTCCTAATATGTAGATAGTCTCTTCGGCCTTCAGTGGTGCATTAACGCCAAATAAATGCCTGTCCATTGGTATGATTCCCAATAGTTTGTATTCGTATCCTTTAGCGAACAAACGGACAGGTACTTGAGTCTCTTTGTCTGGTCTGAACACCTTTTTGAATGTGGCGGGATCTCTCACACCTTTTGTTCCATAAACATATAGTTCGGGTTTAATCCCATCAAATTTAAGCCGGATTGCTTGCGGGGGCATTTCACCCCGTTTTGCCTCACTTAGCTTGGGTTCGGCTACCGCGAGAAAATCTGCGAAGATGACTATGAAATACATTATGGCCAAAACAATACTTGCGATCATGGCAAGTTTATGTTTCTTCAATCTCCACCACATCAACTGCCATTGAGATGCGGAGTATATTTGGTCAGTGCTTTGACTAGCCAACTCCTCAAGAATTTCCTTCTGCTCTGGTTCCTTGTTAGTCATATCCTGAGACATCTATGAACCCTCCATTCGGATACGAGGATCAACCCAGGCCAATAAGAGATCTGATATGAAAGTTCCTATTACGGTCATGATTCCGATCAGCAAAACGATTGTTCCAGATAAAAACATGTCTTGGGCTATCAATGCTCTCAATAAGAGCGGGCCTAGTGTTGGCAAACTCATAACAATTGAGACTATTATGCTTCCCGAAACCAACGTTGGTAAAAGATATCCGAGTGTACTAATCACAGGGTTCAAGGCAACCCTTAATGGGTATTTTAGGATTACTCTCCATTCACTGAGCCCTTTTGCCCGTGCGGTGACGACATACGGTCTACGTAGCTCGTCTAACATGTTTGCCCGAAGTACCCTGATAATTTGAGCAGTCCCGGCTATCGATAAAACCAAGGCCGGTAACCATAGATGACTAAGCAGATTCATTATTTTACCGAAGCTGTATGGTGCAGACGCATATTCAGGAGAAAATAAGCCACCTATGTTTGCGTCGAATAATACAAATCCAAAGTAAAGAATTGACAAAGCCAATAAAAAATTTGGAACTGCTAAACCTAAGAAACCGATGAATGTCGCAACATAATCGGTTATTGAATATTGCTTAACTGCCGATATTACCCCTATAGGAACGGCTAAAGCATAAGTGAATAATGCGGCACTGAACGCAAGAGCAGCAGTTAGGAAAATGCGATCACCGATAACTTGGGTAACTGGCCGCTGATATTCCATCGATATCCCAAAGTTGCCTACAGCGGCTTTCTCCAACCATTTGTAGTACTGTACCACGAACGGATCACCTAGTCCGTATTGTTGTCGAAGTTGTTCTGCCTCTTGATCTGAAACCTGTTCCCCTTGAGACATAAGTTGGGCAACATAGGATGTTATGTAATCACCAGGGGGTAATTGGATTAATGCGAACGATATTACTGTTACAACCCATATTGTTATGAGTGCAAGCAAAAATCTGTTAACAATAAAACCAATCATTTAATTTACTAACCACCTAATAATGATTGTGATTTTAGCAAATCACCGGACTCACTTCCCAGCAGCTTGCTGGAAGGCAAGTCCGGCGACTTGACTATGCGTAGATTTTTAGGTCAATAGACCCAGTAATTCTACTCGTATGAGAGGGGCTGAGGAGCCCTGTTTTCCTCACTCTTCCAGTACAACGTCATAGGACGTGATATTCCTGGAGTTTTTGTGTCAGGGTTGTTGTATTGCCTTGATGGCACGTTACCTAGGTCGGTTTTAACAACTCTTACACCTAATGAGGCTGGGGATTGACCTGCAATTCCGATTCCCCACTGTTCTTCTAGTGCAATTTCCCATATTTCCTTACCTAGAGCAATACGTTCTGCTTCAGGTACTCCGAAAGCCTTTCGGAAATTGTCGAATACCTTTTGCAATGCGTCTGAAGGCTGCATGCCTTTCTCGCCGTTGGTCTGGAACCATAGTCCTAGAGCAGACCCGAATCCACTGTTAGAACCCGCTGGGAATACGTGCCCAGGGAAAGTAAACAAGTGATCCGCACCGTCTCCCCACTCAACCGAGAACATGTGCTCATCGGCTGCGGCGATCTGACCTGCCAGGCTTCTTTCAACTGCGTTGACAGTACATTGTATGCCAATGTATTCACCGAAGTGCTCACAAATCATCTCAGCCATACCAACGAATTCCATAAACTGTGCAGTCCTGGCGGTTATCTCAAGTAAGAGCCTTTCGCCATTGTCTCCACGTAGTCGGAAACCTTCAGAGTCTCTCTGGTCTAAGCCTAACTCGTCAAGGACGGCATTGGCCATGTCCGGATTGAAAACTGAGTGCTTGGAGCGCCATTCTGATTCGGGGCCGGGACTGTACAAGTTTGCAGGCGCGGGTGCGCTAGAACCTGGTACTCCCAATCCGAGCCAGAATACTTCATTAAGCTGTTCTCTCTTAAACGAGGCTCCAAGGGCATGCCTGAATCTTTTGTCTCGGAGCAAGTCTCCTATGTACATGTCATTGGTGTGGGCCATGTTCACTTTCAGCTGAGCATCAGCTCCAGCGTCTTGCGTATCGAAATACAGCTTGTACCCACCTTTTTCTTGGTTCTCTATGTATAGAGGAACCTTAGCCATGTTTAGGTGTCTTGCCTGCCAGTCGTATTCACCGGCGATAGCTCGGAGGTTCATAACTTCCAAGTCTTCTGCCATTGTGAGAACAACCTTGTCTATATAAGGTAATTGATTACCCTCAAGGTCTACACCGTAATAGTACGGGTTCCTTTCAAGTATCCATACGTCATTGTTTATAGGCTGTACTGTGACCCAAGGAGTCAAAACAGGAAGTTCTGGGTTAAGAGCCCAGTCATTCTTGAATTTGATCATGTTGACCCAGGTGTCGTATCCCTCATCGGCGACGATTTTTTCAACCGCGTCTTTCCCTGCTATGTCGGGAACGAACTGAGAGAGATAATGCTTAGGAGCAAATGACCCTTTACCAATCAACCCTCTGTAGGCTTGTCCTCCACCTATGTCAGTGGCTCCGGCCAAAACACTTGAGAAGAAGTAATAAGGGTCTTCAAACGTCCATTTGACTGTGAAATCGTCAACTTTCTCGAATACACCTTGTTTTCCATTAATTGAGGACCATGAACTCTTGTTAGGCATGAGTTCTTCGTTACCGTACATGTCCTCATACCAGAACACCCAGTCATCGGCTGTTACGGGGACACCGTCAGACCATTTCATTCCTTCTCTCAAATGGAGAGTAAACACCCGTCCGTCGTCGCTGACGTCAAGTTGTTTTGCAACGTTAGGCCCTGGTACGTCACCTGTATAGTCCCAGAAAAGCACGTGATCAGGTCCTGTACAGCATCGATAGCCATTCCATTTGTCAGCTGGGCCAGTGAAACCTCTTCTCCAGATTCCACCGTACTCACCGATGCCTTCTATATTTTCTATTACTAGAAGATCACTCTGTACTGGTAGTCTTTCTTCGATTGGAGGTAGCTTACCTGACGCAACCATTGCGGCTAACTGAGGTGCCTCACCAAACGAACTCGGGAACCTGCTGCTATCTACAACAGTTGCTGGTCCTTCGAGTGTACCAATGTA
>CAYFIW010000030.1:0-21102 GCA_964343265.1 uncultured Dehalococcoidia bacterium
TGGTTGGCACCTAGGTGTCCCATCCAGTGAGGTTTACGGATCATCAACTAGTTATCCAGAGTTGAATTTTGAGGTGAGTAATGAAGCGGATATAGAAGTTTGTAAAGGAGTTTCATGTAGTGTGCAGGGTTCAAATGGACTTATTAAGTTTCTAGAGTCCCTCGAGGAAAATGCCGGTAATACACTTTCATACAAGGGTGTTAACTGTGCATTCATATGCTCCGTTGGGCCGGCAGTAAAAATCAAAGGCAAATGGATTGGGAAAATGGATATTGGTCAATTGGGGAAGTTGATTAAATGAAAAAAAATCAATCACCTTCTTCTGTTTTAGAGAATATTAGGGATTCCTTTGAAAACAGGGATTACATTGTTGTTCAAAATGGAGAATGTAACCGGGCAACTGGTTCAGGTGAATATCTAAAAAGGGTCCTAGAGAGTTATGGAAAGCGATTTACCGTTTTAGAAGGTGGATGTGACGGGGCCTGTTTTCTAAGCCCTCGTGCGTATTGGACAGGTTCAGATCATAAAGATGAACTAGAAAGGAACTTGTGGAATCTAAATGCTGATCCAGATTTAGATTTCGAAAATATGAACAAGGAACTGACTAGTTATTTACTGCCTCAGAAAAGAATTGCAATGAAAAATATTGGGGTATCAGGATGGAGTGATCTAGGTCAATATATTTCCAACGGTGGATTCTATAGCTTTGCGGAAGTTCTTCAACTTTCACCGGACATTGTTACTAAAACAGTTGCTGAATCTGGACTTAAAGGGCGAGGTGGTGCTTATTTTTCCGTCGGTATGAAATGGAAGGCAGCACAATCATTCGCTCAAGATGGTAAAAATACAGAAATCGTCATTAATGCGGAAGAAGGAGAACCTGGGGTATATAAAGATCGGCACTTGATGGAAGGCATGCCGTTTAGAATTATAGAAGGTGCCTTAATAACTGCATATGCCAATTCGTCTTCATCAATACACATATATGTGAATGCTGAAGCAAAATTATCTTTCGAAAGAATGACATACGCTTTGAGTTTGTGCGAAAAATATAATCTTATCGGTAGAAATATTCTAGGAAGTGGATTTGATGCAAACATCAAACTACTTAGGGGGGCTGGCGGATATGTTTGTGGTGAAGAATCCACATTGATCAATACTATTGAGGGTGATAGAAGAGAGCCTAGGTTAAGGCCACCATTTCCAACCCAATCTGGGTTACACAATCTACCAACGGTTGTTAATAATGTTGAGACTGTTTGTTCGTTACCCTACATCATGTCGTGTGACAAAGATGAATTTAGGACTATAGGTTCAGCTGAGAATTCCGGTACTAAAATTGTTAGTTTAAGTGGGTCTCTAAAGAGATCTGGAGTAGCTGAAGTTCCGATGGGGACTTCGATTAAATATATTCTAGAAACAGTATCAGGGACTGATATAGAGGAAAATCTAGTAGGGGCTGCTGTAGGAGGTCCTTCGAGTGGAATTCTGCCTAATGAAAAGTTAAATTTGTTGATTGAACCCGGCTTCATAGACGGTAAATTCGTCATGGTCGGAGCTGGTGGGATAGTTGGTATTGACAAGGATGTCGACCCTTTACAGATAGTTAGAATTCTATCTTCATATAATTCGAGAGAGTCATGTGGCAAATGTACTCCTTGTAGAGAAGGAACTCCGAGAATATCGGAAATGTTGGGTCAATTTGTTAAAGGTAAATCGTCAACCAAATTGACTAATGATCTAAATAAGTTGTCTAGAACCGTTAATGCCGCGTCACTCTGCGGATTAGGCCAATCTGCTGGAAATCCTGTTTTAAGCTATTTGGAGTATTTTGAGAATGGGGTGAAATAATTGCTTAAGAATAACAACACAGAAAATAAAATCGTTAATATACATGTAAATGGTAAAAGTGTAAGAGCTAATCAGAGCGATTCAGTGTTGGACGCCATAAACTTAAGTGGCACATTTATACCGCAACTTTGTAAAGACCCAGATATGAAACCGATTGGTGCATGTAGGACGTGTCTCGTTCAGATAGATGGAATTAAGGGGTTTCCCGCTTCCTGTTCTACACCAATCTCAGATGGAATGTCTGTTTCTACTTCTTCAACAGAACTTGACGAAGTTAGAAAAGGTGTCCTAGAGCTCACCGCTGGTATGTTGCCTAAGGGTGACGTTAAGAAAGATTATATGGAATTTTCAACGGTTTTGACTTCGTATGACAATCTGGAACCGGAGTTGGCGGCTAGGGAAAGACAAAATGTGGATTCAAGTAATCCTATATTTAACCTGGCAATGGAATCTTGCATACTTTGCGGGCGATGTGCACAAGCTTGTCAGGACGGCCATCAATTTATAGGAGCGATCGATGTGTTAGGGACAGGTGGAGACACCCGAATAGGTACCTTTATGGATAAACCACTTATCGATTCGGTTTGTACTACTTGTGGACAATGTTTATCAGTGTGCCCTACTGGCGCGATATCTACAAAGGAAACACCTGTTCAGGCGGTTAAGACTCTGAAAACGACCTGCCCATATTGTGGTGTCGGTTGTGGTCTACAAGCAAAAATTGATCAGGAAGAGACTATTCAAGAAATGCTTGATGATCCAAATAATCTTTCTAGCCTCGGTATGTTATGTGTGAAAGGTAGATTTGGCTATACATATGTTCATCACGAAGATCGTTTAACGGTGCCACTTATTAAAGAAAACGGGAAACTAAGAGAATCTACATGGGATGAAGCTTTAGATTTAATTACAGAAAAGCTTAGTGGTTTTATAGGTGACTCTTTTGCAACATTGTGTTCTGCAAAAGCTACGAATGAGGATGGATATATACAACAAAAATTTTCACGATTAATAATGCAAAGTAATCATATTGATCATTGCACCAGACTTTGCCATTCACCGTCAGTAGAGGCGATGCTCACTTCGTTGGGAAGTGGAGCAACCAGTAATTCCTATATAGATTATGAGGAGGCAGGTTGCCTAGTCATCATAGGATCTGACGCCAACTCCAATCATCCTGTAGCGGCATCAAGAATGCGAAGAGCAGTAATAGAAAACGGGGCCAAACTTGTTGTCATAAACCCAAGACGTATCGACATGTGTGACTTTGCGGATCTCTGGCTGAGACCCAGGCCTGGTACGGATGTGGCTTTGCTTAATGGTATTGCGAATGTGATATTGAGGGATCACATTTCAGACGACGAATTCATACGAAATAGGACGGAGGGATTTGACGACTGGGAGAAACTGATATCTAGGTATACGCCGGAACACGTAGAAAAATTAACGGGAGTGAAAGCCTCCGATATTGTGTCTGCTGCTCATATGTATGCGACGCCACCATTTAGTGGATCTTGCCTAATATGGGGTATGGGAATAACTCAACATACTATGGGAACAGCAAACGCACATGGTCTACTCAATTTAGCGTTGGTGGCTGGTCAGCTTGGGAAACCTGGGTCAGGTATATCCCCTCTAAGAGGTCAAAATAACGTTCAAGGTTGCGGAGATTCTGGTTGCTTGCCCAATGCATATCCAGGTTACCAAAATATAAGTAAAGGGACATTAGACAAGTTTTCAAATTCATGGGGAGCCACACCATTACCGAAAGAAAATGGACTTGTTATAACAGAAATGGTCAAAGCGATTGATGACGGTAGAATCAAGGCGATGTACGTAACTGGGGAAAATCCTCTTCTCAGCGAACCAGACCTACATCACGCTGAAGAAACATTTAGAAAATTAGATTTGCTTATTGTTCAGGACATCTTTTTGCATGAGACTGCCCAGATTGCTGATGTAGTGCTACCTGCCACATCGTTTGCTGAAAAGGATGGGACTTTCACAAACAGTGAAAGACGAGTTCAAAGAGTGCGAAAGCTGATCAACCCTATAGGGCAATCAAGGCCCGACTGGGAAATTATATGTGATCTAGCCAGACGAATTAGCATTAAAAATAAACTGTCTACAGAAAGTCAATTTAACTACTTTAATACTTCTGAGATATGGGACGAGATGGCATCTTTGACCCCAATTATTTCGGGAATAACCTATGAGCGTCTCGAAGAAGGAGGAATTCAATGGCCCTGCCCTACTATTGACCATCCTGGAACCCGATTTCTATACGAAAATGACTTTCCGAGAGGAAAACATGCGAAATTTGTCGGGTTTGATCAAGGGCCTGCTGCGGATGAACTTCCTTCAAAACGCTTTCCTTTGATACTTAATACAGGGCGTATTCTCTATCACTGGCATGGAGGTACTATTACTCGTCGCGCACAAGGTCTTTTGGATAGATCACCAGAATTGCAAGTTTCTGTAAATCCCTTAGATGCTGAAAAATATGAGATACAGGATGGAGATTCTCTGAGGGTAACTTCGAGAAGAGGTAAGCTTGAGGCTAAAGCGTTGATATCTGATCGAATGAATGAAGGTGAAATATTTGTGCCTTTCGTAAAACTCAAGGAGCATGCTGCTAATTTCTTAACGAACGCAGCACTTGACCCTGAGTCTCGTATACCTGAATACAAGGTATGTGCAGTAAAAATGGAGAAAATGTAGATATGACGACTCTTGGTTCCACGGGTAAGACTGACCCTAGTAAATTTGATGGGAAGAAAAAATTGTTCCTTGTTCCATTGATACCTATGGCGAACTTGGTTCTGGAGAAAGACAAGGATTTGTTTGATAGGCACTGGAATGAAATCAGCCAGCAGATTGATAATCTCGAGGTAGGGCTGGGTTCAGTAAGGCATGTTTTTCATGAAATGGTTCATGAAGAAGGTGGCAAAGGTATGGAATTATTGAAATCGGTGTCTCCTGGAAGTGCCATTGTTGTTGATAAATTGGTTAAATCTGGAGCTAATTTAGATGCTTTGGAGGACCCTGACATTTTGATGGAGATGACCGATTGGCAGAGATGTCTATCGATAGGCTTAGTCAGTAAAAAGGTATTTGAACTAGCTTCGGGAAATTTACAGGACCTGTCAGAGAAAAGGAATTTATCAATATCTGAGACTGTTTCAAACAAAATTGACGCAGTAAATACGGGAATATTATTTATCTCAGAAGGTCATACTGTTCAATTCCCATCTGATATCCAGGTTTTCTATGTTTCTCCTCCTTCATCCAATCAATTAAAAGCTGCCGTAAACGAACTTTTGTCGGCTGAACAGAACGGCGAATAGATCTAATTTAATAAACAAAAGGCTGAAAAGAAAATGAACAAATCTTCTGCACCAAATAGAAGTCGAGAATGGTTTGATACACCAGAATTATACGGCTGGCTTCGCAGAGCAGCTTTCAAAGCAGAGGGATTTGGGGAAGCATCTTACGAAGGTAAGCCAATTATAGGCATTTGCAACACTTGGAGTGAACTTACACATTGCAATTCACATTTAAGGGATCTTGCTGAATCAGTAAAAATAGGGGTGTGGCAGTCAGGAGGATTTCCTATGGAATTTCCTGTCATGTCGCTAGGTGAGTACAACATGAAGCCTACAACCATGTTGTATAGAAATCTTCTTAGTATGGATGTCGAGGAATCAATTACGGCAAATCCACTAGATGGTGTTGTTTTACTTGGTGGATGTGACAAAACTACGCCAGCATTACTAATGGGTGCAGCGAGTGCCGACATACCTGCAATTTTAGTAACGGGTGGGCCACAACTTAAAGGAAATTGGAAAGGGGAGGAACTTGGTTCCTGCACTGACTGCCGCAGGTACGAGGTTGAATTGAGAGCGGGAACGATAGATGAAAACGATTGGGCAGAGCTACAAAGTTGCATTGTGAGAAGTAATGGGCATTGCATGACCATGGGAACTGCATCAACCATGGGAACGATGGGTGAAGCTCTAGGTATGGCATTACCTGGAAATGCGGCGATCCCTGCTGTCGATTCTAGGAGGAAACAATTAGCCGAGGAGGCAGGTCGTCAAATAGTGAAGAACGTAGGCTCCGATCTAATTCCATCAAAAATAATGGATGAGAAAGCATTTGATAATGCTATTAAGTGCCTTCATGCCATTGGAGGGTCTACCAACGCAATAATTCATCTTATCGCTATCGCCGGTCGCGTTGGGATAGATCTTTCTCTGGAAAGATTCGATGAGTTGTCCAAAACGACTCCATTTCTACTTAATTTGAAGCCTTCTGGACAATACTTGATGGAGGACTTTTATTATGCTGGTGGAGTACCTGCTTTAATGGGCCGTATAGAAAGCCTTTTGGACAGGGATAATATTACTGTTACAGGGAATACTCTTGGTGAAAACATCTCGGGTCATATGGTTCACAATGACGATATTATAAGATCGATGAGTGACCCTCTAGACCCTGAGGGAGGGCTCGCGGTGTTATACGGGAATATAGCTCCAACAGGTGCCATAATCAAACCTACGGCAGCTTCGCCGGACCTCATGGTTCACAGAGGAAAAGCAATTGTTTTCGAAGATCACGATGACTTGGGAAGGCGTATAGATGACCCAAATTTATCAGTTTCTCCAGATGACGTACTTGTGATGAAGAATAGTGGCCCAATTGGTGGTCCAGGTATACCTGAATGGGGATTTTTACCAATCCCTAAAAAGATTTTAGCTACGGGTGTTAGAGATATGGTTCGGCTTAGCGATGCCAGGATGAGTGGTACAGCATTCGGAACTGTTGTCGTTCATGTTACACCCGAGTCTGCTGGTGGTGGCCCACTTTCAGCGATTAGGGATGGAGACATGGTTGAAATAGACGTACCTAACAGAAAGCTTAATCTACTCATCAGTGACGAAGAACTGGCTTCTAGGTTAGATTCAGATGATAAGGATGTACTGGAGTTCAAGAGGGGATATAAATGGTTGCATGCCCAACATATTCTCCAGGCTGATCAGGGATGCGATTTTGATTTTTTAAGGTCAGAAATTCTTCAATAGTTACAGTGCCAATTAAAGATATCAACATGTTTTAAAAAACCAATTAAATTTTTTTGAGCCATTCCTTTAAGTCATTAATAGTTTCTTGTCTTATTTCATGTGCCATTTCGTATTCTTTATAGGAGACAGTACACTCTGATTTTTCAAGTATTTCTCTTGATTTTCTACCCTCTTCTACAGAGATAACTTGGTCGTTACTTCCGTGGGATATAAATACAGGAGCTTGGTTGGTTATAGTCATGTTATCTTGTAATAGTCTTGAACTCATGGATATGACGCCTTTGAAATTAATTTTTTGAGTAAGCCCTATATGGGTAGCAACCATTCCTCCCTGTGAGAAGCCACCTATTACCATCTCTGAATAAGGAATTTCATGTTTTTGCATGACTAGATCCAAAGTATTTTTGATAAGTGTTACTGAATTTGTAATAGTTTCTAAGGTTCTTTCATCAGTGTCGAACCAAGAATAAGATCCAGGTATATATCCAAACGACAATTCAATTGGTGCATTAAGACAAAAATAATGGTCGTGATTTCCTATCATAGGTGCTAATCCAGCAAGGTCACCCATATGACTTCCGTATCCGTGCAGCAATACAAGTGCGCGTCTGTTAGATATTTCCTCACTGTCTTTAGGGATAATTGATGTATATGCGAGTGTTCTTTTAGCGTTAGTTTCCAAAACTGTCTTCCCCTATGCGATGATGCAGTTCATAATAATTGTGTAAATGAATCAATCTGAAAATACTTTTAGTTTAATTAGCGAAAGTCCCATAGATACTATCCGAATTGGGAATATTTTGGGACAACTACTTGATAAAGGCGACGTGGTACTACTGTCGGGAGATCTTGGCGCAGGTAAAACATGTCTCACGCAAGGAATCGTCAAGGGACTTGGGTCTAAGGATATTGCGAGAAGCCCAACATTTGTAATCGTTGCTGAATACGGCGGGAGATTGCCAATTTATCATATGGATTTATATAGGCTAGACAGGATGCAAGGAGTAGATGATTTATATCTTGACGAGTACTTATATGGGGATGGGATATGTGTTATTGAATGGCCTCCCAGGGATGTTTCAATCCTTCCAGTAAGGAGCTTGTTGGTTGAAATAGAAAAAATTGATGAAGAGACCAGGGCGTTCAAGTTGATTTCGAGGCATGACTCTACTACTGAATTACTCAGCAAATTTGAAAGTGAATGGATTAAGGAGTTATGAATTAGATCGTGGAATTGATAATCGATACATCCACAAAATATGCAACCTTGGCCATATCCAATCAAGGAGAAATGGTAACCGAATTGTCATGGGAGTCGAATCGGAATCACTCCGTTGAGTTGTTACCCACTCTTTGGGAGCTATTAAATTTAAGAGGATTTTCAAAAAATGTTTTTGATGCTGTCTTTGTTGCTACTGGGCCAGGATCATTTAGTTCTGTGAGAGTAGGTATGAGTACAGCGAAATCATTCGCAGCCGGGTCAGACATACCGATAGTTGGTATTCCAACTATTTTGGCTGAAACAATTCCATATAGTGGTTTAGGTTGTAGAGTTATGGGCCTTATACCCGCCGGGGGCAGACGAGTGTATAGCGGGATTTTGGAGCAAGGGGAAGATAGGATAGAGCTATACGATCTCATCGATACGGAAAAAAATCCTGTTATTGTTGATCAAGAGACAATAGTTTGTGGTGAAGCAGTGCACAAACTTTCATCGGACGGGATCTTAAAAAAAGACAAGCTGGTAGTTGATCTTCCTCCACCAACACGGAGGGCATCAGTGATGGCTAAATATGGACTAGCTAAGATTCAAAGTGGAAACTCAGATGATCCAGCATTATTGGAACCAGTGTATGTACGTAGTGCACAAATTGAATCTGCCGAGAGAAACAGAAAGAAGATCTAATACAGAGGAGAAATACAATTGCAAAAAACACTTTTATTGGTCAAACCTGATGGGGTTCAAAGGGGACTGGTTGGTCAGATTGTCTCTCGTATTGAACAAAAAGGATTAAAGCTTGTAGGGCTTAAGTTAATGAAGGTTAGTCAAGAACTTGCAAATCAGCATTATGGTGAGCACATTGGCAAGCCATTTTTTAATGACCTTGTTGATTTCATAACCTCATCTCCTATTGTTGCTATGGCCGTTGAAGGAGATAATGCTGTACAGGTTATGCGGGTTATCATGGGTACAACAAATCCACAGGAAGCTTCACCCGGTACCATTAGGGGAGATTTTGGGATGACTATCGGAATGAACTTGATCCATGGATCAGATTCTGCTGAGTCGGCGGAAAGAGAACTTTCCTTATTCTTCAATTCAGAGGAGATATTAGACTATCAACGTGAGGTTGATAAGTGGGTTATTGAATAAAACGAGTAGTTTTAGCTTCAGGCCAAGCATCTTCCAAGGAATAATACTCTCTGTGTTCACGGGCAAAAAAGTGTATAACTAAATCACCATAATCTAGAAGATACCAGCCACTATTCTGATCCCCTTCCCTATGGTGTAGGGTCAGGCTGAGCTTTTTTAAATGAGACTCTGTATCTTCTGAGATAGCTCTCATGTGTCTGGGTGAGTTCGCAGTCATAACAATGAAATAATCTGCGAAAGCACAATTTTCCGATACGTCCATCATTATTACGTCTTCTGCTTGCAATTCAGATGCTGAATCCAGTGCGAGTTCAATCGCTGCCTGTACTTTATTTTCGTATGTCGTTTGTGTGTCCATGTCAAGCTATTATAGGCGTTTATAGGAGATTCGGTATATTAATTGAATTATTGTGCTAGCCTTTAAGTATGAAAAAACAAAAAGTGATAGTTGCGATGAGTGGAGGAGTTGATTCTTCCGTTGCGGCCTTGATTTTGAAAGAACAGGGCTATGATGTTGTTGGTATGACGTTGCGTCTTTGGTCGTCTAACTATGACCATGAAACATTGGAAAACAATAGATGTTGTTCTGTTGAGGATGTCGATGATGCAAGAAACGTCTGTAGCATTTTGGGAATACCACATTACTTCGTAAATTTTGAAAAAGAATTTCAAGAGCACGTAGTGGGATATTTTATAAAAGAATATGATTCCGGACGAACACCTCATCCTTGTCTTGCGTGCAACGATAAAATCAAGTTTGATTTTTTGCTTAGAAGAGCCATGTTTTTGGATGCGGACTTCATAGCCACAGGTCACTACGCGAGGCTTGACTGTCCTAACGATCAAATAAGATTGTTGAAAGGTATCGATCATTCCAAAGATCAGTCATATGTATTGTATACATTGCGTCAAAATGAACTGTCCAAATTGAAATTCCCTGTTGGGAATTTTACAAAATCAGAAATCAGACAATTGGCACTCGATGCCAATCTTCCTGTGGCTGACAAGCCCGATAGCCAGGAGATCTGCTTCATTCCTAGCGGCAACTACCGGGAATTTTTGCAGGAACGTATAACAGCAAAGCCTGGTGAATTTGTAAATACAACCGGTGAATATCTGGGTGATCACCCAGGCATTCAATTTTTCACAATAGGTCAGCGGAGGCGACTAGGTCTTCCCTCAAAAGATGGTGAACCTATGTTTGTGCTAGATATAGATGAAGAATCTAGGAAAATAACTCTCGGTAAAGAAGAGGAACTATATCAAAGAGAATTTACCTGCAAAGGGATTACTTTCACTAGTGAAACATCAGTGAGTGAGCCTCTACATGTTAATGCACGTATCAGGTACAACGCGAAGGAAGCTGATGCCATGGTTTATATAGAGGGCGATGAGGGGAGAGTTGTATTTACAGATCCACACAGGGCAATCACGCCCGGCCAACCAGTTGTGTTTTATCAAGGGGAAGAAATGATTGGAGGAGGAATAATTGAAAAGGCCATTGCAAATAGTTTGAGAAAAACTCCGTCGCTTTCGGTCTAACTACAATTGATCCCAAATACAAATTTTGACCTGGAAAATCAATTGTTATCGGATGGGTTTAACATGGTCGGAGGACTGGATGAAGTGGGTCGGGGTGCTTTAGCCGGACCTGTGGCTGCGGGTCTCGTTGTATTTCCGAGGGATGTGGATGAATCGCTCCTTTTGGAAGTGACTGATAGCAAGAAATTATCACAAAAAAGTCGGGAAAGGTTATCACATGTCATTCGCACGCAATCTCTTGTTTGCGAGGTAGGATATGCCGATGCGATTGAGATTGACCAACTCGGCATCGTTCCAGCCACAAAACTTGCGATGTACAGGGCCATTGATAAAAGTGTTTTAAAGTTAGATTACCTGATCGTTGATGCATTGGATATGTCGGAGACAGGAATACCATTTTATTCTCTTTACAAGGCTGATCAGATAAGTAAAACTGTTGCAGCGGCTTCAATAATTGCCAAGGTTCATAGAGATCACTACATGCAATCATTATCAAGAAAAGTACCTGGGTATTTTTTTGAGAAGAACAAAGGTTATGGGACTAAAGAACACATGATTTCGATTTCCAATATGGGACCGTCTGTCGAGCATCGTAAAACTTTTTCGCCTGTTTCAAAAATAAAATGACTTCCGAAATATGAATTAAATTTGAGAGTGAATCAGCATGCCTTTATACGAATATGTGTGTAAGGATTGTGAATCCGATTTTGAAGTTTTTCATCGTTCATTTAATACAATTAAGCCGGTATCTTGTATTAAATGCGAATCGGACTCCGTTGAAAAGAAAATATCCAAAGTATCTTTTAAGTTGGAGTCTGGTGGCACAAGAAGTAATTCTTACTATTCTGATGCTTCAAACATTGGCAAGAAAGTAGAAGATAATTTTTCCTCTCATGGTGTGGATATGCCTACAAGTATTAGAGATTCAATAGATAATGCTAGAAGAGGGAAGATGCCAAACGGGCTGGATCTGTAGAGGTAATTTAAATATGAACTCAGGGTTTATAACGGATTTTTCGAAGATATTTGAAGATTTGCCTGATTCAATTCCGTCAATGATTTCGAATAAATTAAGCGCGGATAATTTAGAAGATATCAATACAAAGGATTTACTGGATTTATTAAAACGTCTAGAGATGCTGTCTGAACTTTTGCATTTGATGGGTTCTTCAACTCCTCAACTTGTTATCTGCTTACAACAGGTAATACAAGAATTAAGAGGCAGGTCCAGAGCTAAGATGAAGGGTTTGTATGTGATCATAGACCCAGATGCAACAAATAACCGTAATATTTTTGATGTGACAAAAGCAGCTATTGAGGGTGGCGTTTCTGTAGTTCAATATAGAGATAAAAAACTGGATCGGTCCTACTTTTTAAACAATTCCTTTTTATTAAAGGAGATTTGTGATGAATCTTCAGTTTCCTTCGTCGTCAATGATGCTGTAGACGTAGCTCGGTTGGTGAATTCATCTTTTCTCCATGTTGGACAGTCAGACATGGAAGTAGAGTTTGCAAGAAAGTTATTGTTGTCATCTCAATGTATTGGTACTTCAAATAATGGTTTAGCGGAAACTTCTGTTTCTGAAGAAGATGGGTCTGACTATCTTGCAGTAGGTGCTGTTTATGCAACCTCTACAATGGGAAAATCATCTAGAAAACCGGTCGGCACGGAGACTTTAGTCGAAGTTAAATCTCAAACCGACCTTCCGGTTGTAGCTATAGGTGGCATAAATGAATCAAATTTGGCAGAGGTAAGAACGACTGGAGTGGATGCTGCTTGCATTGTTAGTTCAATCACATGTGCTGCGAACCCTGAGAAGTCTGTTAAAGAACTGCTGCACATATGGGAGAATGCTTAATTTATAGCAAATCCATGAGGTTTTTTAATTTAGCTGCACGGATTTATATTGACGATAGAGATAACATGACGGAAAATTCATGTTTTGAAAGTGACATATAACGCTGTGTCACGAATATAGAATTTTTAGGAGATGGGTATGGAAACAATAGAGATAGTTGCTATAGCGGCTTCTATAATTTCGTTACTATTTGCAGCTTTTCTAACATCCACTGTAATTAAAAAAGATGGTGGTAATGAACAGATTAGATTCATAGGTAACGCGATACAGAAAGGAGCTATGGCGTTTCTTTCAAGAGAATACAGATTACTGGGTATATTTGTTGTAGTAATGGCAATTATATTGGCTGTGTTCATCGATTTCGATGTTCTGGATCGTCTTACTGGCGACTCTGACGGCGTTCCTGGGACAGCGATAGCCTATCTTGTGGGAGCTGTCGGATCTTCTCTCGCAGGTTTCATAGGAATGAGTATAGCTGTGAGGGCCAATACCAGGACTACGGTGCAAGCTATGGAAGGTCTTAATCCAGCCCTGAGAGTTGCTTTCAATAGTGGAGCTGTTATGGGCTTATCGGTGGTAGGTCTTGCACTACTAGGTGTGACCTTAATGCTTTTTGTATTTAATAACGATACGTCTATAGTGGCTGGTTTTGGTTTTGGTGCATCTTCAATTGCTTTGTTCGCAAGGGTTGGTGGAGGAATCTATACGAAGGCCGCTGATGTGGGTGCAGATCTCGTTGGAAAGGTAGAGCAAGGAATTCCGGAGGACGATCCCAGAAACCCTGCAACCGTTGCGGACAACGTTGGTGACAACGTTGGAGACGTCGCAGGAATGGGGGCGGATTTATTTGAATCATATGTTGGTTCTATAATAGCGACAGTCGCTCTTGCTGCCGTAGGTGCTACCTTTTTGGGTGGTGATTCTAATCAACTAGATTTGCAGTTATTCCCCTTACTTGTTGCATCTATAGGAATAATTTCGTCCATAATTGGCACATTCCTAGTTCGCACTGGTGAAGGTGCTGATATGGGACGTCTTTTGTGGTCATTAAGGACTGGTATTTTCTCTGCAGGGGGCCTAGTTTTACTTGGGACTGCGGGGTTGGTTATATCGCTTGATCTGGACTTCAATCTATTTTGGGTTGTTTTGGTTGGCCTAGTTGCTGGACAGGCAATTGGAACGGCGTCTGAATACTACACTTCATATGAGTATAGTCCTACCAAGAAACTTGCAGAACAAGCTGAGACTGGTCCGGCTACTATAATGATAGGCGGCTTAGGATTAGGCATGATCAGCACAGTGATACCAGGACTAGTAATAATTCTTGGTATGTGGATCTCGTATGAGCTTGCAGACCTTTATGGAGTCGCCTTGGCGGCTGTAGGTATGCTTTCAACATTAGGTATTACTCTCGCTACAGATGCTTATGGCCCTGTAGCTGATAATGCAGGAGGAATTGCGGAACAGGCAGGACTTGATCCAGAGGTAAGAGAGCGTACTGATGCTTTGGATTCTCTTGGAAATACTACTGCTGCTACAGGTAAAGGTTTTGCGATCGGATCTGCTGTACTTACGGCACTTGCCTTAATGGCAGCCTATGCCAAGGTTGTAAATATAGAAAGCCTGGACATCATGAATATCCGAGTTTTGATGGGCCTGATCATCGGGGCAATTATGCCTTTCTTGTTTGCAGCTTTAACTATGCAGGCCGTAGGTCGTGCTGCTTACGCTATGGTCCAAGAGGTTAGAAGACAATTCAGGGAAATCCCTGGGTTACTTGATGGTGATGCAGAAGCAGATTACGCTAGAGCAGTTGATATCAGCACTACCGGAGCTATGAAGGAGATGGTTCTACCCGGAATTATTTCTATAGTAGTTCCTGTGTTGGTTGGAGCTGTTTTGGGGGCTGAAGCATTGGGAGGCCTGTTAATAGGCTCGATTGCTACAGGCTTCTTATTCGCGATAATGATGGCAAACGCTGGTGGTGCATGGGACAACGCAAAGAAATATATAGAAGCCGGTCATATTGGTGGGAAAGGCTCAGATCAACATTCTGCTGCGGTTGTTGGAGACACTGTTGGTGACCCTTTTAAAGACACCTCTGGTCCCGCGTTGAATATTTTGCTAAAGCTTATGTCGATAGTGGCACTTGTGTTTGGACCACTGTTTGTAGCGATGTAGTCGAATTAAAAGGTAAATAATGCTTTTTATAAGGGAGGTGATGAAAGTCACCTCCCTTATTTTTTATATATTATTGGTCATATACTTATTCGTAAAACTATGATGATAATCTAATCTCAATAACACCGCGTAAAAATTTAGATGGTTCTTCTGGAGCATATTTTTTGAGGATAGCAGTATTTCTTACCAGGGGCGGATCTCTTCAAGTATGGGAGCAAAAAGGCATACTTATACGAGAACTTCAAATATATAAAGAATTAAAAAAACATGGCATTCACACAACTTTAATTACATATGGAGAGAATTCTCAAAGAGATTTTGAAAGTGTACTTGGAAATATAGAGGTGTGTTATAACAATTTTAAATTACCTCTTAGAATCTACGAAAAAATGATTCCGTGGTTGCACCGTAAAGCGCTACAAAAAGTTAATTTGATAAAAACGAATCAAACTAATGGCTCTCTCGCAGCATTGAGAGCATCCAAGATATGGAAAAAACCCTTATTATCTCGATGCGGATATTTATGGTCAGAATTTGCCGAAAGAGATTTTGGGATTGACGCTGTAATGACTCAAAAGGCTATTAATACCGAGAATAAAGTTTTTTCTGAATCTGCAGCAAATGTATTTACCACACAAGATATGCTTAACAGAGCGGCTGATAGAATTAAAAACATGTCTGACAGCTATGTCATCCCAAATTTTGTTGATACAGAATCCTTCGTAAATGATTCTCAAAATGAATTTACTACAGATGTACTATTTATAGGGAGATTTGAAAATCAGAAAAATCTGTTTTCGTTGTTAGAGGCTGTTCGACTTTTAAATTGCTCAATTACGTTGATTGGAAATGGGACTCTACAAAATGAAGTTGAAGATTATCTAGAAAAAAACATATCTGATTATTCATTAATTGACAGTGTTCCTCATGTAGAAATTAGTCGATATATGCAAAGCAGCAAAGTATTTGTTTTACCTTCTTTTTTTGAAGGGCATCCAAAAGTTCTTTTAGAGGCTATGTCGTGCGGTATGTCTGTTGTAGGGAGTGATGTACCTGGAATACGTAATGTGATCGAACATGAAAAAACAGGCCTACTGTGCGGTACCGATACCGATAATATTAAGGATGCTATACATAGATTATTTATTGACCATGAGTTGAGGGACGTACTCGGTAGGAATGCAAGAGAATACATTGAGAAAAATTGTTCTCTATATGCCGTGTCTAAGGTGGAATCAAAGCTAATAGAGAGCATAGTACAACCTACAAATGATAATTCCAAAAATATTGGTTGAGTACTATCAATGAATTTTCAAAGAAATAAATTAAGGAATACTGGATTGTTAAATAAGAAAATAGCTATATGAACATTATCTACTTCACAAAGCGAATGGATAGTTATGCAAGAGCGTTTTATCAATTTGATTTTGTAACTGAACTTTCTAAGAAAACAACTTTGTTTCAGTATGGCCCAGGTTTTGATTACTATAATTCCCTGGATAAGTTCTCCGATATAGTTGCAAAATCTCCATGGTCTGACTCTGGCCCTGATGCCGTATTTTTTGGGCATTCTTGGCTAGAAGATAATCCATTGGAGGAAATTAACCCGTTTAACTTCGGAGAAATTACTGACATGCCTGTTTATTTCTTTTTAAATAAGGAATATTCACGCTTGCAAGAGAAAATTGATGTTATAAATTCTTATAATCCCACGGTTGTTTTCTCTCACCATCACAATTGTGAAGAATTATTAGGAAAACCTATTCCATTTAATACACATTTCGTGCCGTTTGCTGTAGATCCTGGTAAATTTGGACCGGCTGTTAAGACTAATGATTTGTTCTTTTCCGGTATATTGCGAAATCCAACTTTTCCAGATACACAACCAGATGATAGGGAGCTTATTCAGTCTCTGCTTTTTAAGGTATTTAAAGGTATTAGAATTCGGACCAAAACTAGATATAAGGTTGTTTGGAATAGTAGAGCAAACTCAAATTTAATAAATCGATTTAATAGATACCAACGTTACTCAGATGCTGAATATTCTTCTTTAATGGGTAGTAGCAAAATTGTATTCAATTCCCTGTCCCCTGCTTCTCTCATAGGTACAAGATTTTTTGAAACTATGATTTCAAAGGGGATCATATTTGCTCCAAGCAATGTCAACTTCGTATCGTTTCTCAAGGACGGGAAAAATTGCGTTTTATTTGATGGTCCCATGGATTTCATGGACAAGCTAAACCAACTTATGAGGGATGAGGTAAATACAGATAAAATCGCCTCTCAAGCTTGGACTGAGGCAACTTCAAGCCATTGTTGGAGTCACAGAATTGATGATGTTTTAGAGATGATGAAAATATAACGCTAACAAGGTTTACACACCGACCAGATCTCGCCCCATTTGGATTCTAAATGAATAGCCTCCATTCCAGAAGAACTAAGTTCACTCAAGAAAATATCTACGGTGTATTCGATTTCATGTGTGACATCTAATCTCCATTCGATCCCTAGTTCCTTTTTTAGAGGAACCCTCCAATCTCTATCGAAAGATGGAACTCGTATTAGAAATGTGGGCGCCTTCGTATTAGAAATCAGGTCTTTTAGAAATGAGACCCGCTGTTCAATGTGTTCTAAAACATTAGACAGAACTACAACATCAAAATTATTTTCAATAGTTTTTTTAGTTGCATCTCCCGTCACATATTGAACGTTCTTATGGCTGTGGAGTACTTTCGCTTTCTCAATAGTTTTCGGATTAATGTCTATTCCGATTACGTTGGCGTTTGTGGTTTTGGCTATAGAATATGCAAGGGCCCCGTTGCCGCAACCTATGTCGAGAACTGTATTACTGGCACTGATTCGATCTGTGAAGAATTCGTATGAACCAGTTAATCTATGTTTAACATGGACACCTTCTCCGTAAGTACCCGCCAAATCGCCTTGTAGATGGTATAAGGATCTATCTAGTTCACCTAAAAACTTCAGACCCGATTTTGGGTCTGAAGATCGAGATTTTTGTGCAGCAAGTGTTCTTATGCCTCTCTGCAATAAATCAGCAGGTATAAATGAAACTACTATTTTGATTAGAAATCTTATGATCATGTATCTATTTCTGTCTTATAAATTCTGATTGCGGACCTTTAAAGGTGCTCTATACAGTGAATTCCAATAGATAATCAGGTATCAAGGATAATGCCTGAGTCCTTTATTCTATAAGTTTTGTCACACTTAGATATTATGCTCATATCATGTGACACAACTATCATAGTTTTACCGTTTTCTTGTTCTGTTAAAGCGTTCCAAAAGCCGATGGCTGTTTCTTGATCAAGAGAGGCGGTAGGTTCATCTAGTATTAAGACTTCTGAATCAGAATAGAGTAAACGGGCTATTCCAAGTCGTTGTCGTTGCCCTCCACTTATACGAGTACCTGCTTCTCCGATTACGGTATTAATGCCTTCAGGTAATTGATGAACAAAATCATAGAGTTGTGCCTCCTTTAATACTTCAATAATCCGTTCTTCTGACCAGGTTTCATCAGTATCACCTAAGGCTATGTTTGCCGCTATGCTGTCGTCATATATAAAAACATTTTGCGGTAAATATCCCACTTTCTTAAGCCAACTCTCCATGCCAGTACGAATTGGTATTCCATTAACCTTTATTTCGCCATCAAGGGGCGTCAACAATCCTAATATGATGTCTACAAGTGTGGATTTACCTGAACCAGATTCTCCTATAATTCCAATTTGCTCCCCTTTAGAGACAGTAAAATCTATGTTTTGTAACACTTTTACGTTTGGCCTAGTGTCGTAACTGAAGGAGACATCATCTATTTCAAGATTATCGAACGGGCTAGTAATTGAACTATCGCCAGATGAGTCAGCCAGATGGATTGACTGATCATTTGTCTCTGTCAGTTCTCGATTTATTACTGATATATATGGACCAGCTACTTTTATTCTTTGAAGAGCGGTTAATATTCGACTTACTGCTGGCAATGACCTTAGACCTATAGCCGCGACCATGGTTAGCATTGGAAGAAGAGTGGTGAAAGTGCGCCCAATATTCAGAAACGCTACGGCCAATATTAAAAGACCTATAACAGCGATGGTTTCGAGCCATGGGCGGCTTATTTTTCCGATATAAGCCGAATTTCCAAGAGCTCTCGCAGCTTGTCCACTTGATTCAACAAATTTATCCACAAAAAATTCTTGTTTACCTGAAACCTTTAATTCCTTCAGGCCTTCAAGAGAATATCGGGCATATTTCCTTCGAGAATGTTCTCCTTGCTGAGAAATTTCTCCCCAGGTTTGAGATTTATTTCTTATGAACCGGTAAAAGAGACCAGCTCCTAATACTATTAACCCTAACCCTCCGGCGGCTATTGTTGGGTCTGTCCTTACCAGGAGTGCTACTACAGCTAATAGGAATATGAGATCTGAAATCAGAATTATAAGTGAATTAGTTCCGTGAGTGATGCTACTGGTATCTCCGGTAACATGGGTGACTAGTTCAGTTGAATTCCTGGTTAAATAATATTGGTGGTCCATACCGACGTAATTAGAAATTAACTTTTTGGAAATTCGTTCTCGAAGACGCCACACGTATCTCTCTGATATCAGGTAAATGATTGCCATATAGACGGACTTTAAAACAAATAACAAGCTGATACTGAAAAGTCCATAAACCGCAAATTCGATTCTACTTGGATTACCCAAGAAATCGTAAGCTTTTTCGATTAGGGGGTGGACGTCGGATGGGTTTGGCTGACCCAATACGGCGATTAAAGGGACAATTGCTCCAAGTGCGGCAACTTCTAATAGTGATCCGAATATGGTGCCAAATATTATAAATATCCCATGAATAATTTCTTTTTTATTCAAGAGGCTAAATAATTTGGTAATTGTAGTTTTCATATGTCAGATGTAGTCTTGTTATGTAATTAATTATGTCACATACATATGTAGTTTTAGAATTTTGTAAGCCTTATCTGATTTATTAAATACCCTGTATCCAATTAATATTATCAAGAGTCCTATCATTTCATGGTGAATCTGATTTAGGAATTTCTTAGTGCTTATCTACATGTACATTGGGTATTGAAAAGCATCCGATTTAATTTGATGTAATAAATGAAGGGGTTTTGAACTTTAAATGGATATACCTAGAAAGGTAACGTTTCTTTCCCGTTCCTCAGTAATACATAGGAACCACAGGATGCAATTTTATGAAACGAAAATGGCATCTGAGTATCTGAAACAAGGATGGGAAGTTCAGATATTGACAACCTCTTTTTCTCAGAGTCAGTCAAACATAATCAAGAAAATATACGACTCTATCGAATATGTGTCATTTCCATATTGCGAACCTGACAGATATACCTCTGAGTATTTCACTGCCACTAAAGAATGGATTGAACAAGAAGATAATGAAAGCGACCTCATAATTGGCAGCTCTTGGGCCGGTCTGGGCCTTTTAGATTTAAAAGAAAAAAACGTTTGTCACGTGTTGCACAATTCGTATTCAACAAATAAAAAAACTCGTCACCTAAGAAAAGTAGTTCCTCAGTATATTGAATGGTTAATAAATACCAGAAAAATCAAAAAAAGTAATCAGAAGATCATTGCGGTATCAAATGAGTTAAGAGACATGATTATTAAGGATTATCCTTTTAAGTTAGAGGTGCATTCAATACCAAATGGAATCTCTATTCCTGATTCGATTAAGAACGTAAAAAAACGTGATCCGTTGGTGGCAATATTTATTGGTAGACTCAATACCCAAAAAGGTATCGAACAGATTATTGAAGCGGCTAAGAATATAAAAGACATGAAGTTTGTTATACATGGCACACCTCAGTCTGAAGAATATAGAACCAAGTTGATGGATTCGATTAATGGGCTTATAAACATAGAAATAAATTGTGAAGGTCTATCACCAGATGAAGTTTGGTCGGAATATTCTGGTGCCACTTATTCGCTGCATCCTACAATAGTGAACGAGGGTTTACCTTATTCTTTGTTGGAGGCGATGGCTGTAGGCTGCATACCGGTGGCTTCGATGAGTGGGGGCATGCAAACGGTAATTGAAGATGGTGTTAATGGCTATTTATTTGAAAATACAGGATCCCTTGATAATCTAACCAAAGCTTTAAAGAAAGTTATCGCGAGTGGAGAGTCGAGTCGCGATTATATGTCCAGTAATGCGATTT
>CAYFIW010000031.1:0-20731 GCA_964343265.1 uncultured Dehalococcoidia bacterium
TCTGTGGCACTTTCCGTCGGGTCACCCCGCCCCGCCGTTAACGGGCATCCTTCCGGAGGAGCTCGGACTTTCCTCCCGTGAGAAATTTAATCTCACCGGCGGCCGTCCGTCCACCTCAACCTCAATGAAATTCTAGCATTGTATGAAATTTCCCATGTTTTTGAGAATGTAGGCTAACACTATAAATGTAAACGCACAGAACGATCTTTCACCGTAATAGAGTTCAAATATTCGTTTAAGAATGATTTTTTTTCTGCAAATTCTCTATTCTCCCAGGAATTTAGAAAATTGTGAATCTGATTAGGTTCTATAGATATAAACGCTTGTTTTCTGGCCAATTCTAGTTCTTCAAGATAAAGAGTAAGTCGTCCGATTACAGATTGCCCTTTAGCTGTTTTTCTCATAAAGTCGATAAATCTTCCCTCTGCTAGTTCGACATCTTTTAACCTTTTGGATGCGGCTTCCAGTCTTTTATCATCTCCCCTTTTTCCCAGAACACTTTTCATTAACTCTCCCGATTTTTCCAAATCCTTTAGTAAATGCAAAACTTTACTTTCTAATTTGGTTGTCCTCCATGTGTGATATGAACAAGTACCCTTATTTCCTTTGGATTGGCATTGATAGTATCGATAGTCCCCTTTCATCCTGGTACCGTCATCTCGTTTCCAAGATTGTTTTCGACTTACACCCATGAGTTGATTACCGCAATAACCGCATTTGCACAAACCTGATAACAAGTATGGAAGACTTTTTTGGAATCCCCTGTAGCTCCTTCTTTCTCTAGTTTTATCTTGTACGGCTCGAAAAAGTTCAGTTTCAATGATGCGCTCGTGATTTTTAGTCAATCTAAGTCCGAATCTTGTATAAGTACCAATGTAGAAAGTGTTTTTTAGAATGTCTCTTATCGACACAATGTTCCATGTGTTTCCTCGACGGGTTTTTATTCCTTCATTATTTAATTGTTCTACTATTTTCCTAAGACCTAAGTCAGTTTCTGTGTAGAGATTAAATATTTTGTGGACAATCTTTGCTTCCTCTTGATCTATGAAAAATGTACCTTCGTTACTAATTTGATACCCATATGGGGCTTTGCCGAGAGATTTTCCTTCCATGGCTCTTATTTGCATAGACTTGCGAATTTTTTGGCTTTTCTTCATAGAAACGCCTGGTGCATCAAAATGTGCAAATGCATTTTGTAGAATATCCGGATAATCGTCTTCCAAACAATAAAACTCAGATCTTGATTTTTCTAATCGTATTACTGCTTTAGCTACACCCTCTAAATCAGAAGCTATGTGAGTTGCGTCGGGGATTACAACCAGAAATCCGTTTCCTTCCTTTTCTACAAATTTAAAAACATTTTCAAAAGGTTCAATGATGTCTTCACGACTAGATACATCGTCGGTAATGAATATTTCTACTGCTTGATGAGCTAGGGTTTTACAAAATTCCTGGAAAACAGTTTTGAAGTCAATTTTGTTCCATGAATCATCTCTGGACTTAATATAGCTGTTACAAAACCCGATTGATCTCATCAGGTCAATTGTCCAGGTATAGAATTCTCTGACAGGAGTTGCAATGGACGAATGCTTCCCCGGACTTTAATTTTTGAAGGAGTTGGGAAGGAATAGCAACTTTGCAGGCGGAACATAGATCGGATTCCATGGCGGATAGAGCCAATCCACCTTTACTTTTTCTCAATCTATCATAGGAAATTAGAGATTTTGGATTACACTTATTTCTGATATCGTCTCGAGATGGTAACGTTTTCTCAAGAGTGTCGTTTTTTTTCTGTTTCTCGGTCTTTAATGAGTCTAGGGTTTTTATTCGTTCTGTTTTTTTATTTTCAAGGTTAAGAGTCGATTTTTCTACGCCTTTTTCATATCTCTCATACTCATCCATAGTTTCTAAAAGTTTATCTTCGCTTTCAGAAATTTTCTGTGTAAGTATCTGAGATTCTTCCTGTAAGGCAGCGAATTCTTTTTCATTCTGGATGGTCCCATCATACATTCGGCCATTTATCGAAGATTGTCGTCCTATTAGATCTGAGACAGTTCTTTCGAGGCTTCGTCTATTAGAAGATAGGCCGTCAAATTTTAAACACACTGCCTTATGAATATTATCTGCTTCGACCACTTCGCTATCATCGCTTATCTCGGATTCTATTTCTTGCAACCGATTCTCTAAGTCGTCGATGCGAGTATCTAATAATTGTAGGTTTTTTAGTAATTCTGTTTCAGTCATGTTGCTGTTCACCATATGTTGACATTCTACCCAAATTTAAGATTACAGCAATGCTTAACCAGTGATGGCTAGAGCCTGAAGCAAATCTTATGTAAACTGACGTCATAAAATCAAAAAATTTGGCAATAATGTGAGACATTATGACTAAAGAGCAAGTTTATCCGGCTCGTAACCTCCCTAAAACGAAAATTGTTTGTACACTCGGTCCTGCTACGGATAGTGAAGAAGTCCTTCAAGGATTAGTCGAGAATGGTATGAGTATTGCTCGCCTCAACATGTCTCATGGAGACGCTGATACTCATACAGCAATAGTAGAAAAAGTCAGGAAAGTTTCTTCCGAATTGGGAATTCCAGTTGGCCTTATGGTTGATGTTCCGGGAACGAAATATCGGACTGGTCCGCTAGAGTCAGGGACAGCTAACCTTGTTGATGGAGAAGCTATTGTGTTGACCAGTGATTATATGGCTGGTAATAAAAATAGGGTTACCGTAACTCCACCTGGATTGCATAGGGACGCCTCATCAGGCGGAACTATTTTAGTTGATGACGGAAATATTGAATTGATAGCTCTTTCCGTTACTGGAAATGATGTGTTGTGCAAAGTCGTTAGGGGAGGTCGGTTGACGGAAGGAAGGGGAGTGGTTACCCCAGGAAGATCACCATCTCAAGAATTTCCACATGATAGGGCAATTGAATGTTTAAAATTTGCCGCCATGTCTCAAGCTGACTTCGTTGCATTGTCCACAGTTACCAAGAGAGAGGATATAGACAAGGCTAGGGACATATTGATTGAGAACGGTATGAAGTCACCGCTGATAATTTCTAAAGTCGAGAGAGCCGAAGCTATAGACAATATTGATGAGGTTGTAGAAGCAAGCGATGCTATTATGGTTGCTAGAGGAGATATGGGTGTCGAGGTTCCTTTGAAAAGAGTGCCCGTAATACAAAAAGACTTAATAAGACGGAGTAATTCTGCTGGGAAACCTGTCATAACGGCTACTCAAATGCTTGAATCTATGATCACCTCATCATCTCCCACCAGAGCAGAAGTAACTGACGTTGCGAACGCCGTATATGATGGCTCAGATGCCATAATGTTGTCAGGTGAGACCTCTATAGGTAAGTTTCCTATCGAAGCGGTAAAGGTAATGGCAGAAACTGCCCTTGAGGCTGAAAAAGCCCTGCCATACGACGAGATGATGATGGAACGTTTCCGACAACTTGGCCCGGATACAGACGACGCTATAGGTTTTGCGGCTTGCCAGACTTCAAATCATTTAAATTCTAGTCTTATAGTCGCCTTTACTGAATCTGGAAGTTCAGCAGGTAGGGTATCAAGGTATAGACCACGCGCAAAGATACTAGCTGTAACACCTTGGGAGGGTGTTAGAAATAGATTGACTTTATTTTGGGGGGTTTTCCCTATAATAGTAGGTAAAGTATCTGGCGTGGATGAATTTTTTTCGGTGGGAGAGCGGGAGTCTAGACGGATATTGAATAACGGCGGGAATGTTGTTTTGGTCGCCGGAACACCTATGGGAGTACCGGGGAGCACAAATATGTTAAGGGTGCTTGATTTGACGGAGTAGCTTTAATGGGAGCAAGGATTGTTGCTTAGTTTATACGACACTTTGACAAAATCGAAAAAGGAATTGGTCCCCCAAGAACACGATAATTTTCGGATGTACACTTGCGGTCCGACCGTGTATCGAGATGCCCACATCGGCAATCTCCGTTCCTATTTAATGGCTGACTGGATCAAAAGGATTTTGATTGCTTCGGGTATGAAGGTTCAACATGTAAAAAACATTACAGATGTTGGTCACATGAGGCAGGAAGTTCTTGAACAAGGTGAGGACAAGGTAATAGCGTCAGCAATAGCCGAAGGAAAAACTCCTGACGAAATAGCAACTTTCTATACCAATAGATTCTTATCCGATGAAAAAATTTTAAATATATTGCCTGTTGATCATTTGCCCAAGGCTACGGACCATGTAAAAGAAATGGTGGAAATAACCTCTAAATTATTGGCAAACTCTCTCGCCTATGAAGTTGATGGGAATGTGTATTTTTCGGTAAATGATTTTCCTGAGTACGGGAGATTATCGGGAAATATACATGAGTCTCAATTACAAGAAGCAGTTAGAGTAGAAGCAGACCCCAACAAAAAGGATCCTCGTGATTTCACTTTGTGGAAGTCTGCAGAGCCAGGAAGAACTCTTAAATGGGACAGCCCTTGGGGTGAGGGATTTCCTGGATGGCATATAGAATGTTCTGCCATGTCAATGAAATATTTTGGGGATAATTTTGATATTCATACGGGAGGGGTTGATAACATTTTCCCTCACCATGAAGGGGAAATTGCTCAGAGTGAAGGAGTTACTGGAAAACAAGTCGTAAATCACTGGGTTCATGGACAACATCTTCTCGCAGACGGAGTTAAGATGGCGAAATCCTCCGGCAATGCTTTCATTGTTAGTGATTTAGTGGAAAGAGGAATTGATCCTTTATCTTTTAGGTATTTGTGTATGACAGCCAGGTACAGTACAAGGCTTAATTTTACATTTTCCTCTCTTAAGGCTGCGGAAAACGCACTTAATAAGTTGAGAAGATTGTATGTGTTATGGGCGAGAGATTTCGTAGAGGAAGACAGGAATATCCAGGATGAAAAGACTTGGATTAAATCCTTCTTTGGGGCGGTTGAAGATGACTTAGACCTGCCGGCGGGTCTCGCACTAGTTTGGAAGTTGGCAGCTTCTGAAACATCATCTTCTTCTAAATACATTGTTCTACGTAAAATAGATGAAGTGATGGGTTTGTCTTTGAATGATGTTGACGATATGTATGAAATGTCGCCTGAAGTTAGCAGTATGTTGGAAAACAGATCTTTAATGAGGTTGAGCGGTAACTTTGTGCAGGCAGATCGATTACGTTCTAAAATGAAAGAAGAAGGCTATCTGGTAGAAGATTTGGAATCGAGTTCAACTGTAAGACTGAAAAACCTGTCTGAGTTGAGAGAGGACAAATGGCCGACTATATCTTCTTCGGCAGACATATTGTCCAACTTGGATTCACCTGATAATTTTGAATTTTCTGTGGGGATTATTGCTAACGGATTTGAACAAGACGTAGCGCGTTGCGTAAAAAGTATAGAGCTATACTCTCCATCCGTGTCAAAGGAAATTATTATTTTAGACAATGGAAATGAAGAATCAGTAGGATTTTTTTTGGAAACCCTAAAAGAATCTAATGAAAATGTTAAATTAATCCATGCAGACCATTCACTCGGGGATGGTGCAGCCAAGAACGTTTTGGTTAAATCTGCTTTGGGTAAAATATTTGTACTGATTGATCCTAGCGTAGAGGCAGAAGGTGAATTTCTGTCTTCCTTGTCTAATATGCTAAAGATAAACAAAGTGGGGATCGCAGGTTATGCAGGATTAAGGACAGAAACTTTTCTCCATTTTCATGATGGGGAAGGAGAGTCTGGTTATATGGATGCAATGCAGGGTTATTGCTTATCTTTCTATAGAAAAAACATTAGAAAAGTTGGATTGATGAGAGAATCATTCAGGTTTTACAGAAATTTGGATTTGGATTTTAGTTTTCAATTTAAAGATCATGGGTTTTTGATCTTGGCCGATAATTCCCTTCCATTGTTATTACATGAACATAGGGGATGGACATCATTGTCAGAGCAAGAAAGAGACGAACTAAGTAGAAAAAATTATGGAAGATTTTTAAAAAAATGGAGAGAAAGGACAGATCTATTAATCGTCAATGCAAATTGAAATAACAAAGTCTTTTTGACTCTAACTGTACTATTTGACTTCATTCCCGCTGATTTTGTGTGTTTTAGCTTTTCATAAATTGGAGAATTTCTAGTGGATTTATCATCGCTGCCTTTTTTGTGGACTCAGCTTGCAATTCTAGCTGTGATCATATTGGTAGCTGCTACTCAATTAACAAAATCCGCCGACGTTATAGCATTTAAAACAGGATTGGGAAGATCATTTGTCGGAGTTGTACTTTTGGCAACTGCGACCTCATTACCTGAGTTAGGGACAGGAATTAGTTCTGTTGCTGTGATTGGAGGAAATAGTGGAGCGGATCTGGCTGCCGGCGATGCTTTTGGAAGTAATATATTTAATCTGCTAATAATCGGTATACTTGATCTTCTCTGGAGAAAGGGTTCGATATTCGCAACTTTGGGGAGTAGTGTTGCGGTTGTTGGGGTACTTGGGTCCATAGTGATTCTGATAGCAGGAGCTGGAATTTTAATTCATTCAAATATGGAGCTAACGCCAAATTTCCCTATTAGCCCAATCTCAATACTTCTAGGAATTGTCTTTGTCGTCGCACTTTTTGCGATTTACAGGGAGGAACAGAAATCTGATTCTGACGAATCTGAACAAAATTACACTGATAATAGCTTAACTAAAGCATTTGTTATTTATGGAGTATCCGCAATCATTGTGGTTGCTTCAGCAGTCAGGTTAGCTTATACAGGTGAGGGGCTTTCCGAAGAAATGGGATGGGAGAGAAGTTTCGTTGGCACTCAATTTCTGGCACTAAGTACATCGTTGCCAGAATTAGCTGCATCTATAGCTGCTCTAAGGTTGATGGCTCCAGAACTGGCTATCACTAATGTGTTAGGTAGTAATTTATTTAATATGGGATTTGTTTTGTTTCTAGATGACGTGGCGTTCGTAGAGGGGCCAATTTGGACAGTGGCTTCTAATGTACATGCTTTGACCGCCCTTATCGCTGTTCTTATGACCATGGTTGTTTTGGTTCCGTTAGTCAGTAAGCCGACAGTATCAAAAGTTAGAGTAGTAAGTAAGGAGTCATTTCTATTAATATCCTTGTATGTTATTGCAAGCATATTGGTGTATTTCGCGGGTCAATCTGCTCACTAAGTTTTAATAAGGAGATTATTAAATGTTTTTTGAATTGAGAGAATATAGGACTATGCCTGGTGAACGTGAAAATTGGGTTAGTTTTATGGAGGAGACAATCATACCGTTTCAAGTATCCAAGGGTATGGTGATCTTAGGTAGTTTTGTAGGCCAAGAGGAAGAAGACTTATATATATGGATTCGTCGTTTCGAAGATGAAGCTGAAAGGGAAAAATTGTACGAAGCTGTCTACGAGAGTGATGAATGGAAAAATGAAATTGGTCCCAAAATCCCATCAATGATGGACCGTTCAAAAATCGTGGTTAGAAGAATAGAATCAAGTTCCAGATCGGTTATTCAATAATTGTTTTTATTGAAATGATTTAGTCTCTATTTAATGTACGTCGACATCAGGTTTGATCATGTGACCTTGTTCGATGGGGAGTCTATAAAGACTGACCATACCTTATTAATTAAGGGTGAAAAATTTCTCTGGATTGGTCCGACGGCCGATTTAGATGAAAATATTTATCAGTATGGAGTTTGTATAAACGCTTCGAAATTATATGTGCTTCCTGGATTTATAGATTCCCATATACATTTATTGAGATCTGCTATATCTGGTCTTGGCTATGACTTTTCAAAAGTTGCTGATCAGGGGTCATCTGGTTTTTTTACTAAGCTGAAAGAAATTTCTATTTTAGAACGTCCTGAATTGTCATCTTGGGTCGTGGGTTACTTTCTTGATGAAAGTAACCCTAAAATACAAAATGTCATCAACCGGGAATTTGTGGATAGAATATTGCCAAATGTACCCTTTGTTCTGCATTTCAAATCAGGTCATGGATATCTTCTTAATACTGTCGCCTTAGATCAACTTGGAATTCAAAATAATTCTGTAGAACCACCGGGCGTTACTTTTCAAAGATCTCTTATTGATGGAACTCTAACTGGAGTGATTTATGAGGGCCAAAAGATATTATCTGATCGTATATCCAGCATTCCACAGGAGGTAATGACCGAAGCGGTTGTACGGTTTAACGAGTTGTTAATTACCCGAGGTATAACGTCGGTTGTGGATTGTTCTCCTAGGAATAATTGGAAACGCTTCTTGAATATGCAAGATAGGATTCAATCCGGTGAAGTTACGGTAGACGTAGTGTTTATGGTCGGAGCAGAATTTATAAATGAATTTATAGAAAATGAAGTCAAATTTGGACAAATACGTGGGGGCGTTCAAATTGGTCACGTCAAGATAGTGGTAACTGCATCTTCGGGTCGCCTGCATCCGAATGCAACTGTACTAGATCAAATCATCAGATATTGTCACGATCAAGGTTATCCTGTTGCTATTCACGCGGTAGAGAGAGATGCAGTCAATATGTCCGTTGATATTTTAAGCAAAGATCCATTTCCTGGGGATCGGTTGGAGCATGTTTCGGAACTAGAAGATGCAACTTTGCATAAATTGCATAAAACCCATGTTTCTGTGTCGGTACAACCAGGCTTTATTCTGCATCACGGTGATCGATACATTCGAGAGACTCCTTCATCTAACGTAAAGTATCTGCACAGGATCGGATCTATGGTAAGTACAGGAATTCCTGTTGGCTACTCTTCAGATTCGCCGGTCACTTTTCCTGATCCTATGGAATTCCTATATGTAGCTTCTACGCGTACAACTTCTCAGGGCGCAGTTTTGAATAAGCTAGAGCATGTGAGTAAATTTGATTCCATGAGAGCAATAACGTCTGTTAATGCAAAGATAAGTGGACTGTCTGTAAGAAAAGGATGGATTCAAAGTGGTTACGAAGCTGATATGGTTGCTATGACTCATGACCCATTTAATCATGATTTAAGTGATTCGACGGAACAATGTATAAAATTCGTTCTTCGTCGAGGTGAAATATTGTCTGGTAGTTTCTAGGAATTACTATTTTAATCTGGAAATCATGAATTCAGATAATTCCTCTAAAGATGCCCTGTATGTGTTCCTTGGTAGTTTTATTAATGACTCTTGAGCTTGTTTAACAAGTTTGTGAGCGTATGAAAATGATCTTTCTATTCCATTGGAATTTTTTATTATATTAGTCAACGAATCATAATTATTAGATTCTTTTTTAGATTTGAAGAATGAAGTTACCTCTGAACGTATTTTAGGATCATCCATTGCATAGATAGTTGGTAGGGTTAAGATCCCATTTTTTAGATCGTTGCCAACTGGTTTACCTATTGAAAATTCGTTTCCTTCATAATCAAGAATGTCATCAATTATTTGGAAAGCTAATCCGATATTCAGGCTGTATCTTTTTAGATTGGATACAACAGATTCAGGAGCTCCACTCAAAACAGCACCAGATTCCCCCGATGTACTGAATAGGGAAGCAGTTTTGTAATATATACGATCTAGATATTCTTTCTCTGTGACGTTTGGATTGTAGCTATACGAAGTTTCTTGTAACTGTCCTCTGGAGAGTTCCATAATTGTTTCTGAAAATCGCTTTATCACGTATATATTACCTGTACTGCAAACAAAGGTAGCGGATGCTGCAAATACGTAATCTCCAACCATGACAGCTGTATGTTGATTCCAACCACTACTTATAGTGACTTGGCCACGTCTCGTTTTGGCTTCATCAACTGTGTCGTCGTGGATTAGGGTTGCCACGTGCAGCATTTCAACGGCAGTAGCCATCGTGATTACCGAATCTTTGTTGTCTTCGTAGAATCCTGCAGTTAGAAGAGTTAAAGCTGGTCTAGCTCTTTTTCCCTTAGTGTTAAAAACATGCTGAATTAGTTCATCGAGCAGAGGTAGGTCTGAACTTTCAGAAAATTTTGTGAGCTTTTGTTCTACCAATTCAAGATCGGTGTACACAGGGCCAAGAATCGATTGTAAGTCCATGTCTAAGAGGATCTCTTACCGAGTATTGTTTCCTCTTCATCAACAACGCTATCATCCAGCTTAGTAAACAGACGTTCTACAGCTCCCAACCTTGTTCCTGGTTGGAGATCGTCGCAATTCCACTCCCATTTTATTTGTTCTTTCTGGTTTGTATTACCCAGCATATTGTGTAGTTTACTGGTGCTGAAAGGGAGGTAGGGATGGAATATAACCTTTAAACAGTTAATTATATTTATCGCGGTATACAGAGTGGTTCCGGCAGATTCTTTGTCGATTTTAATTTCAGTCCAAGGCGCTTTGTCGTCGAGATAACGATTAGTAAGTTGTGCTAGGGACATCGCGTGCCCAAGGCCCTCTCTAAATTTGCAAGATTCTATGGAAACAGAAACTTTTTCCATAGTTATTTGAGCATTTTTGAACAAATTTTGCTCACTGGATCCAAGATTAATTGGCGATGGTATTTGGCCGTCGTAGTTTCTAGCAATCATTGATAAGACTCTGTTTACGAGGTTGCCAAATGTAGCCACTAGTTCATCATTGTTGCGTCTAACAAATTCACTCCATGTGAAATTAGAATCGCTGGTTTCCGGCATTATTGCAGAAAGAGTAAATCTTAATGAGTCAGGATCATATTTTTCAGTCGCATCTTTTAAATTGATGACCCAATTGCGGCTTGTGGAAATCTTTTGGGATTCCATGTTTACGTATTCGTTAGCAGGTATGTCGAATGGGAGATTAATATTTTTATATCCCATTATCATAGCTGGCCATATAACACTGTGAAATGGGATATTGTCCTTTCCCATAAAGTAGTAGCTTTTGGAGTCATCTTTCCAAAATTTATTCCAGCTGTTGGGGTCATCGGTGTTTGATGCCCATTCTATTGAGGCAGAGAGATAACCAATAACCGCTTCAAACCAAACATATATTCTTTTGGATTTATAGCCATCTAGGGGCACTGGAACCCCCCAAGATATATCCCTAGTTATCGCGCGATCCTTTAAGCCACCTTCCAAAAATCCCGTTGTGAAATTTTTGACATTCGGCTTCCAGTGAGTTTGAGAATTTACCCAATTGAGCAAATCTGATTCGAAGGCTGTTAATTTTAGGAAGAAGTGTTCGGTATCTCTAAAAATGGGCCTTGTTTCACAATCTCGATGTTTGATGTCAATCAAATCTTTAGGGTCTAAAGTATTCCCGCATCCATCACATTGATCG
Organism: uncultured Dehalococcoidia bacterium; assembly: GCA_964343265.1. GTDB lineage: Bacteria > Chloroflexota > Dehalococcoidia > Lucifugimonadales > UBA826 > CAYFIW01. Next base: position 11,263 of record CAYFIW010000031.1, read on the forward strand.
CCTCGAGCACCATTAAAGTTGCAATGCGGACATATGCCTTCTACATAACGGTCTGCAAGGAATCTTCCATGAGACTCACAAAATGGCTGGGACATAATATCTTTATATATATATCCGTCATCTAATAAACTAATAAATATTTCTTGTGCTATTTTTGTGTGATTTTCCGTATGGGTACTTGTGAACAAGTCGAATGAGATACCTAATTTTTCCCAATCAGACAAGAATTCATCTTGGTATTCCGATACGATATCTTCTGGGTTTATTCCCTTAGTTTCTGCACTTATTGTAACTGGGGTTCCATGAGCATCGCTTCCAGAAACCATCAATACGTTATCGCCTTTTATTCTGTGATACCTTGCAAATATATCTGCTGGTAAATAACAACCTGCCACATGTCCAAGATGTATGGATCCATTGGCATAAGGCCAAGCTGCACAGACTAAAATATTTTCAGGCATACGGCTATAATTTCCTAAGTGTCATTACTGTGATGGAGAATTGAAATTTTAGCATATTTACTTGAGTTGCTATTTGGAAATGCCACGTTCTTTTAGAGTGTTCAAAACTAACCTGTATGATTCATGTCCACTCATGCCGGTCATTAAAGAGAGACGTCGCGATATATCTTTTGTTTTCATAGATTTTGCATGATAATTTGCGATGAATTCCGCGATTTCATCCTCGGTCAATTGTGTTACATCAATCGGTATTGGGGATAACACGATTGTGAACTCCCCACGAGGCTCATTGAAATGTTTAAGTGCGTCAGAAACCGTTCCCTCGAAACGTTCTTCATAGAGTTTGGTCATCTCTCTCATTACTACGATTTTCCGTTCCGCATCTCGTTCAGTAAGCCATTTAAATAAGGGTTTAATTCTTTTGGGAGATTCAAATATCACTGTTGGTACATCTAACAGGTCGATTTTGTTCAACAAGGAATTAATTTCTTTCTTTTTCCTGGGAGCAAAACCTGCGAAATAGAATTCATCGGATTTAAACGGTGACACAGAGACTGCGGAAGTTATTGCAGATGGTCCAGGTATAGGGACTATTTGGATATCAGTATTAGATATGGCTGATATTAATTCAAATCCGGGATCACTGATCCCTGGAGTTCCCGCGTCTGTAACCAGTGAAACGTCTCCCGATTTTAGTTCCTCGATAATTATTGGAATTCTTTTGTATGCATTGTGTTTGTTAAAGCTTATCATCCGGGTTGTTATAGAAAATTCGTGGAGGAGTCTTCCGGTAACTCTTGTGTCCTCTGCAGCGATTAGCTGTGATTTTTTCAACGTTTGTATTGCACGTTTTGTTATATCTGACAAATTGCCTATGGGCGTACCTACTACGTATAGAGTTGACATTTATTAGTCCAGAATTAAAGGTAAAAGTATGTGAGAAGGGTATGATTTACCATGATAGATAGTTTGGGTTGCTATTTTCGGTTTGGTCTCGTTATGGATAATACTCCCGGTATTGGGATTTCTGTCGAATCTCGGGTAATTGCTGCTAGATATTTCTAATCTTATTCTGTGACCTTTCTTAATTAATTGGCTGGTTGGCCATAATTCTATAGAAATTTTGTTTGGCCCTTTATTTTTCATACTACCGATGGATAGTCTCAAGATTCCGTCGGTGACGTTGTAGGCGTCACCGTTTGGGTATACGTCTACAAGTTTTGCCGTGAAATCCGTTGCTACGGCGTCACTACTAACATATAAAATGACCTCGATGGGTCCCGTGATTTCCATGTCATTTTCTAGTATTTCACTAGAAAACACCAAAACATCGGATCTTTTTTCTATGTGATTTTGTAGAGCGACTCCTGATCGCGGTCCTAACATAGAGCCTCCTGAAGACGGGACAGGATTTTCGGGATCGTACTCGTACATGTCTGTGTTACTCATATAGGAGGGGTGGGCAAGAACTAGTTTTCCGTCCCCGTCTAAAGTATTGGCTGATTTAATACTTTCTAGATAATAAGGTGTGAAATTGGTCCTAGATAGTGGCCATTCATTTTCATTTCGCCATTCGTTTTTTCCCATTACAAATATCTTAATTGGAGATGTTTTTTCTGTAGGAATTCCTTTTAGGTGTTCGTCGAACCATTTTATGCTTGGTGAAATACTAGCTATTCTGTAATTTGGGCTAATGTATCCGTCAGAAAGAGTGATTGATCTTGCGTGAGCCCATGGACCGATTACGAGTCGAGTTTTTTGAGATGAACTTATCGGTGATGTTTTTACTATTTCATTAAAATCTTTTAATTGAGATGGTAGGAATGCATCATACCAACCGGCCATCATGTGAATTGGACCGTTTAATTCTGGGATCCTATCTCCGGTATTACTATTTTTCCAAAATGCGTCGTCGCTGGGATGGCTGGCCCAATCGTTAAAATACGGTATCTCTCCTTTGACTCTATTGTCTGAATCAATTAATGGGAAACCAGAGATTGCTTTTTTTATGTCGTCGAGTTCATAGGAAACATCTTTTCTTGGGCCACTGGTAAATGCCCAGTGGAGGGCACTTTCTAACGAAAATGCACCACCCGGATAGAACATTCGATAAAAGTCAGTACTGGCTATTTGTATACCCATAGCAGCGGGTCCGGGATTGGAATTTGCAGCAAGAAGCCATTGTGTGTAACCAAAGTACGAACCTCCCCACATTCCTAATCGGCCGTCAAACCATTCTTGTTCCGAAAGCCACTCCAGTGTTTCGATGCCGTCCTTTTCTTCATTCAGGAAAGGGTAATAATTTCCCCCAGATCCGCCTCTACCTCTAACACCTTGGAAGACTACAGTGTACCCCTGTTCAGACCAAATTCTTCCTACAAGATCAGCCTTGTACGAATTTGAAAAAGTTTTGGTGTAAGGAACACGGACCAAGATCGTGGGTACATTTCCAACACGTATCGGATGGTAAATGTTGGAAACTAGAGCTATACCGTCTGAGGTGAGGAACTTAACATTTTTATCCATTTTGACGGCATTTTTAGCGGGACCTATCCCGTATGAAATGCTTAGATATGAAGGTAAAAGTGAATGTATCAGCCACATGGAGAAACCAAATATAATCATTAAACCTATCGATATCCGTCTTATCCAGCCTAATGTGGATGCCTGCAATATGTTGTGACCAGAGGATTTAATTTGGTGAATAGCAATAATAATCACTATAGCCGCAAGTACCCAATGAAAAAACACGGGTATGCTTCCGCCTGTCCATCTTTCTGGTGGGTAGAGCGACATCCGGAGAACATACCGTAACACCATGGCTAGTAAATAGGTTATGCCTATCGGTAGGAACCAATAAATTAGGAAATTATTCGTCCTGTAAAAATAGCCGGTTCGATACCAGAAGTCTCTGCATACCTTAAATAGACTTAGAAGTATGACTAATTGAAATATCAAAAGATATTGATAAGGAAGAGCACCTGACAACCACTCTGTCTCTGCTGGAAGCCATTCAATACTTGTTATACGGACTAAGAAATGACCTAAAACTCTCAGCAAGAATAAGATCGTAAATAGAAACAAGATCCAAAATTTGAGATTTTGAGTGTTTATTGGAGAGTTTCTTTGATACATACTCTTTCTTTTCTTTGATACAAGTCAGTTTTTAAGAAACATTTTAGTTGTTGTTTTCATATTGGTTAGACTCAAACAAGTGATCGAATGTACAATTTCTGTTTAGGATCCATATAAAACTGGGGATATGAAATTGAAATTTGGAAACTGGGTTTTTCCTGTCTCACCTGACCCGATTACTGATAAGAGGATTATAAACGAGGCCATTGAAGAGATCGTTTTGTGCGACAAAGTCGGATTTGAGGTAGCTTGGTTGTCAGAGCACCATTTTGATGGATCAACTGCATATGTAGATCCTATGGTCTTCGCTGGTTCAGTTGCCAGAGAAACAAAAAATATCAAAATTGGATTCGCGGTTTTGGAAATGGCTTTACATCATCCTGTTAGGGTGGCTGCACAAATTGCTCTTCTAGATCATTTAACAGATGGAAGGGTTATCTTGGGGACTGGTAAGGGATCCGCATTTAACGAGTATGAATATACAGGTTTTGGAGTTTCTATGGATGAAGCTGCTAACAGCTTGGCAGAGGCCGAGCAAATCATATTCGAAGCTTGGAAGGGAGGTCCTGTAGATTTTAAAGGTAAATATTGGAATTTATCTTTTCCTTCTTTAAGGCCACTACCGATTCAAAAACCAGCTCCACCTCTATTGAGGGCTTGCCTCAGTGAAAATTCAATTATTGAAATGGCGAAGTCTCATAGGCCGATATTGATTGCAGCTCAGGATAATGAATCTATCAAACATCGTCTGGATATTTACAAGGAAACTTTGAATAGCTCTGGTGCCCCTAAAGAAAAAATGGAGTGTCTCTTAAATCAAGTATGGGTATCTAAAAATTTGGCAATCAGTAATGATGCCACCCCAGATATTGAGACTGTTAGGGAACGGTATTTTATTGAGCAGCATCATTTTAGAGAAGCTAGGAATAAATACAATAGTTCCCCTGAACAATCGTCACCAAAATCTGATATTCCTGGTGAATCAGATGATTTTGGTTCGGAATTTGTCTTCGGCACTCCTGGTGAAGTTGTCTCACAGATTAGATTTCTTGAAGAGATCGGGGTTAGGAATTTAATGATGAAGTTGAATTTTGCGGACCTTGGTATTGAACATGTCAGAAAATCATTGGATGTGTTTTCCAGGGAAGTGATGCCTCACTTTTAACTCAAATAAGTCCGATTTTCCATATAAGAATCTAAATTGACTTGTTTATAAACCTTGTGATGTGATTCGCGTTGCTTCAATTGTAAACAAAACCACATCATCTTCTGCTAAATGTTGACTCAACTCTTCTACGGGTCCTTTTTCTATATTTGGGTTGAGTGTTTTATTCTGTGGTCTGTAATTTTCTGCAAATCTTGCTCCCTCAACCGGCCCATAATATCTAGTCGCCATTCTAAGTACGGCTGGAAATAAAAATGATGAACTGTTGGGTAATTTTAGGGCTATTCCATCTAGGACCAAGGATCGATATGGGGGGGTTGGATCATCTATGCAAAGTGAGACACGATTGTCATTGAGAATGTTGAGCCATTTGAGAGAAGTACTAGAAGTAAAAAGCAGTAATCCCTCTTTTTCCGTCCAGTCGTGCCAGATAGCTCTAGTTCTTGGTGAGCCGTTTTGATCTAGAGTTGCTAATACACTTACCAGGGTTTCCGATAAAAAATCTTTCATTTTTCGGTTTAGATTATTCACCGAAGTCCTCCCTTTAAGGTTATATAGGTTCCTGTCGCGTTGAATTTTATTTTAGATCACAATCTATTGAGACGATAGTGAGAGTTTATGGTTTAATTTTCCCTATCAGATGAAATATTACATATATAAAATTCATGAAAAAAAGAACTATGATTATAGTGACTTAATTTAATACATATCTTAGAGTGAGCTGTGATGATCTATCAAAGCAAGAGTAAGTTACCAAATTTCTGAAATAATTTTTAAAGGAGTGTTTCATGGGTAATATATCTGCTAATAAACTCGGTGGGATTGGCCTCATCATTGGGCCTGGTCTTGCCACTTTGTTGTACTTAGTTATCTTTGTTGCGTTGGGGGATGCTGGATCAGGCAATCCTACTGACTTTACCGAATTTACTAGACAATCATCCCTTGAAGGGTTCCTAGGCCTATTGCCTGGTATTTCCCTTGTATTTTTCTTTTATGGTTTGGTGGTCTTAGGTAATAACTATAAAGATGGAGGAAATAACGAACCCCTTTACAGATTGGGTTTGAGTGGTGTTTTCTTTGGCGTATTGGGCATTCTAATTGCCACTTCTCTAGGCGCAGGGGTCAATCTTGATGGTATAACTGTTGACGAAGGTTACGAATCAGTATTGAATCTGGCAGCTGGGTCCATACAAACTTATATGGGGATTATATTTTCTATCGGAGCCACGCTTCTAGCCCTGGCTGTATCTTCCAATAAAGATGGAGGATTAAAAATTTTCGCCTATATTGTCGCTTTGGTAGGGTTCATAAATGTTGTTGTTGGTTTTATTAATATACTGGATGCTTCCACATGGGAGACAACTTTTATAGTGACACCTATTTCATACTTAATCTATTCTGTTTGGTCCGTAACTCTTGGCCTAGACTTAGTAAAGAAATCTTAGACAAATAATTTTGTTAGATCTTAATTGAAAGACCGGACCACTTATTGGTGGCCCGGTCTTTTCTTAATAATTGAATCCGAGGGTGCCTTTCTAGTTTTTCTCTAGCGTGGCGTAAGGTTTATCTTCCAGCCATTTTCAGCTGGCGAAACTTTGCATCTCACATTTTGAGCTAGTGCCTTAGGGAGAATGTATGTGGCGATCATTTGTTGGTCTGTTAACACTTCGCAAATACCACCTTGAGTTGCTCTCTCTAATGCAGAATTTATCGAAGTCATCTGAGTTTGTAGATCAAGACCGTACAAATCTACGAATGAAGAATTATTTTTCATGATAGCCTTTTTATTATTTTCACACCTATAAAGGCTCCAATAGTGAGACCTATTGCGTAGACCCAACCGTTTAACGCCAGTGATGGGACGGCTGAAAAGAAGGCTCCTAGCGTGCAACCCAGACCGAGTCCAGCGCCATATCCCATAATTCCTCCGCCGACTAAAGATTGTATATATCTGACGGGAGATCTTGGTACACGAATCTTGAATTCACCAGAAAAAACAGAGGACGCAGCTGCCCCTAAAACTATCCCCACATTTAAAAATAATCCGTGGGTGATCCATGTGCCGTCAGTTAAAACTTGTGCACAGGCTCCGAGGCCTTCCATACCTGTTAACTCAAGTTCTGGAAAACCCAGTCCTGTAGTGATTGCTGTCGACCAACGTGATATTTCGCCAACTACTCCCAGTGGGTGAAAACGAATAAATAGGAGTAGGTTCAAAAGTCCCAAAACTATGCCACCAGCTATAGGACTCCATTCCCTTCGGAAAGGAAATTTTAAATAGCTGATCACTTCATCCACTGCGCTAGAGGGTAGTGGGTCCGGTTTCCTTTTAATCTCTGGCATCACGAAGCCCATGGTTTTTCGTCTCTCCCATAGGACGGTTATGTAGAGTATTAACGATAGGATTGTTAACGTCACTATTACGGACCATGTATATGATATTTCGGATGGCAGCCATATGGAGGGTTCGTAAGAAATCACGTTATCCCACCACCAGTTCCAAGTGTTATTAAGCACAAACAAACCTGTCATGACGCCCGCAATTGCTATCCAAGAGGCTACATATCCTTCGCCCATTCTAGATAATGAACCAGAGACGCAGCCTCCAGCTAGTACCATTCCAACTCCAAATAAAGTTCCAGCAACCAACGTAGATAGTCCAACAGGCAAGATATTTGCATCGGCTGGAGGTAATCCAAAGCCTGGGTTTGGAGATACAGTGCTCATGACCATCGCAAAGCCAAGAGTACATATGGCCAAACCTATAAGTACTCCTTTTATCATCCTCGTTTGACCTAGTAAGAATAAGTCCCTGAATGCTGAAGTAAAGCAAAAGCGGCTTCTTTGGACTGTGATACCAAATGCTAGACCCACTAGCCAGAATATGGGGGAGCCAAGGTCGTCGGTATATAAAGCAAATGCAAGTACAAGGATCAATATTAAAGAAAGACTTCCAACCTTCAAAAGTTGAGCTATTTCTAACTGGATGTTTTCTTCATTGACATTTTGCATCTAATATTCCTAGCTATTTTCCTTGTTTAAGACTTGTTTTATATGCTTTCAATTTCTTTCTAGGTTCACGACATATGAAGATTGTGGATTTAAGCTAAGAAACGTGGGACTGAGTCATCAGTCACACGTTTCTATTTTCTTGATCTTGGAAACCTAAGAATCTATGGGTGTATTTTCGTCGTTACCCCACTCAGTCCATGAACCGTCATAAACTGAAACGTCCTCATAACCGAGTAAATCAGTGAGGACAAACCAACTATGTGTAGCTCTCACTGCAGTTTGGCACAATGTGTAGATGTCTAAGTCACTGTTTATGTTTGCTGAAGCATATAGGCTTTTTAAATCAGATGCTGGTAAAAACTTACCCTCTCCATCAACGTTTTGGACCCATTCTACGTTAATAGATGAAGGTATATGTCCTCCACGGTTTGCTCTCACATCTCTTCCTGCATACTCATCCGCACTTCTAGTGTCTAGGACGACTGAACTATTGTCGTCAATTGAGGCCTGTACAGCAGCCATATCTATGATGAGGGATTCATTTTTAGCCTTAGTAAATTTATAACTTGTGGAAGATATTGAAGGTGATTCGGTTGAGACGGTTTTCCCTTCTGCTGACCATACTCCCCATGAACCGTCCATCATTCGTGCATCTTCGTGCCCGTAAACTTCCAATGTCCAAAGTAATCTGGTCGACCAGAGATTTTTTATGTGATCGTAAATGATTATAGTATCTTCAGGAGATATCCCGAGGGAACTAAGTTTGGCAGAAATGTTTTCTCCTGGAGGGATCATTCCTTTTACTCCGTTATTTTCAACCTGGAGTTCACCATAAGGGTAGTTTAAAGCTCCCGGTATGTGTCCGGCTGCGTAGTCTTCTGCTTTCCTTATGTCGACTATTTTGACGTTGTCATTATCAAGATTATCAACGACCCATTTGGTCGTTACCAGCCTATCCGTGGATGCATATCCACGGCTTTCCAGCGCAGTGTCTTGGGAGACCTCATTACTCATTCCAAGTGCGGCGCATCCCACAAAACTACTTAATATCGCGAGTGAGATTGCTACCCACAAAATTTTCTTAGATATATCTATATTCGTCATAATTCACCTTTCTTTTATTCAAAAAATTGCTCATATTTTTTCAGATCTAATCTTTAAAAAGTTTTATTCTCCATTCACCGGGCTTTTCCTCTTCTATCTCACATCCATAGCCTCTTTTCATGGCTTCGGGAGGAATCGTTGATAGAGCTGGGGGGTGATCTGTTAAAACGTCCAACTTACTTAAAGGAGGAACTGTGTCGTCCAGTTCCTGATTGGTTCTCATCATTGGGTATGGACAAATTTCACCTCGGACATCCAACGTAGTTGTTTCGATTTCATTGTTGCCATCCATTTGTTTCTCCTAATTGCATAAATGTTTGTATGTATGATTTTGTATTAAAAAAAACCTCCCCTGGCTACGCAGGCGGAGGTTTGTACAGCAGGATCATTGAACGAAGTGACCCGATTTGAAGAGGATCCCACTGTCAGTTCATACAAGAACACCTTTCATTGGACATATTAGGTAATATGGCGCCTAGTTCGTGCGCATACAACGATCCATGATCGGGACCATCGCAACTAATTTTATGTGTAAATATGATGTTCATTGCTTTTTCTGGGCATTTAATATGCACAACAGTCAGGTATTTTA
>CAYFIW010000032.1:0-19117 GCA_964343265.1 uncultured Dehalococcoidia bacterium
GTTTTGGTCCAGAGTTCTTTCATTGCCATGACAGATTCTTTTGTTTGAGTCCACCTATGTGCGAAGTCACCACCCATAATTTCTGTTTCTTCTCTCAACCAGCCTGCCCCAATACCAAACTGAAATCTTCCCTTTGAATACATATCTATCGTAGCAACTTCATTAGCTAGTATTAGAGGGTTTCTTTCTGGCACAAGACATATCCCAGTACCAAGTAGCAAGGTTTCTGTAACAGCTGAGGCTCTGCCCAAGGCTACAAAAGGATCAGCGGTATCTGCGTATTTTTTTGGAATTTTTCCATCGGCCGATCCCGGCCAAGGAGTTTCGGAATTAACCGGAAGGATAGGGTGTTCCGCCAACCATAGTGAATCGTACCCGAGTTGCTCAGCTTTACTGGCAAGAATGGCTATGTCGACGGAATAATCTGTTGGAAAAGTAGAAATTCCTATCCTCATTATCAGTGCCTCCCTAAGTTAAAAGTCTAAATAATTTCTACGAACGTGCCATTTTAATGAATTTCTCGTTGGCTTTAATGTGGTCTTCAGGAAAATTCATTTGGCAATTCATAGTGTTCACTGAGAGATGCGTAGCCCCCAAAGTTTTCCATCCTGCAATATCGTCTTCGACCTCTTTTTCCCTTGCATCCTTTAAGTTGACCCAGCTTTCAATCCCGATTTCTTTAGGATCTCTTTTTTCGGTTTTTATATGTTCGGATAGTTGGGCTAGCAATTCCTTTTTGGAATCGTCGGGTTTACCTGTAGGCATCCATCCATCCCCCATCTGGGCTACCCTTTTTAGGACCTGGTTGGATGATCCCCCGAACCAAATTGGAATAGATTTATCGGGTGGAAGCGGATTCAGGCCGGCATCTGTCACTTTGTGATATTTCCCTTCATACGTTAGAAGGTTCTCTGACCACAGGCTTCGAAGCAAGTCAATTTGTTCTTCGGATCTTTTACCTCGATTACTAAAGTCTTCTCCCAGAGCTTCATATTCAACTGGGTTCCAACCTATTCCTATTCCGAGTCTTAATCGGCCTCCTGATAATAGATCGACAGTGGCTGCCTGTTTGGCAACGAGAGCAGTCTGCCTCTGTGGAAGTATGATTATTCCTGTAGCTAATTCAAGCTTCTCGGTCATACCTGCTATATTTCCAAATAACACCAAGGGCTCGTAGAAAGAATCTGAGTGACGGTATGCTCCTGACCAGCCTGGTCGGCTTTCCGCATTTGCTCCTATTACGTGATCAAAAGCTAGAATATGGTCAAACCCTAACGCCTCTATAGCTTGTACATATTCCTTTATTGCACCTGGGTCCGTACCCGATTCGGTCTGAGGAAATACTGAGCCTATTCTCATGGTAATTCTCCTTGTGTGTGTGATTTATATGAAATGTATGAGAAAGGTAGCCTTTGCTCGGATTTTCATATCTGTTGAAGAACGTGGATTGTTTGTTTAATTCTGGTTTATATGTATGGTTCTTTCTTCTTCAGATGATTTATAAACAGACAAAGCAACTTCTAGTACTTGCTTTGAAAAATCTATGTTCATATCTGGGGCTGATTTCTGAAGAATTCCATCTATGAAATTTTTAGAGGCACCCTTAAATCCTTCTATCCAGTCTGAAGGTACGTCATATGTCACGGTGTCATCGCCTTTCACCAATATAACTGGAGCCATATCTAGCAGCTCGCCTGTACATCTAGTGACCCATATTGTTCCTCTTTCTCCGATTATTTCAAAAAATTCGTCAAGTGGATAATATTTTGTCGGGATTGGCATGTCGGGTGCATTTGAGTAATCTAGTGTAATTAGACAATCTTTGTCTTTTACTTTCATTACAACTGCACTAGGTGTGTCGTCGAGATAGTCATTGTTATGGGTGACCATGCTTGTCAGTTTTTCTACATCACCTACCCATGAAATAGCTGTTGAATATTTATGCCAGCCATCATCATAGAGCATTCCTCCTGGATTAAGAGCGGCGTCCCTTCTCCAGATATATGCATCGTTTTCAACTTGTATTTTCGGTGCTGCTCCCCCTCCCCTGATAGTTCGTATTCTGACTAATCCAGGCTTACCAATCGCGCCTGATTCCAAGAGTTCCTTGGCCTTTACGATAGGTGGGTAATAGAGAAAATTTTCAGTGACTCGAAATATACGATCGTTCTCGTGAACAGCTTTTTCTATTAACAGAGCCTCTTCTATACTGGTTGCAAGAGGCTTTTGACAGGACACGTGTTTTCCATTTTCTAATCCGGAAATTATCTGCGCCGCGTGAAGATGAGTTGGTGTCAGCAACTCTATTGCATCTATATCTGGATCTTTTAATAAATCACCGTAGTCGGTGTAAATCTTGGGTTGTATGTTCCATTCTTGAGCTTTAGATTCAGCTCTCTCATACACCGGATCACATAGCGCCACTATTTCACAATCAGGATGTTCCAAATAACCGGGAACATTTAATCTCGAGATAGTGCCGCAACCAACTACGGCCAGTTTTACTTTACTCATATTAGCCGACTATATAATTATTATTCGTGTCAGGTCGTTAGTCCGCTACTGCGTCATGTGCATACCATTCTGCTGGCTCTTCACCTGGTTCAGGAAGTATGTGTCCGTCTTCCATGCTCCACGATGCGGGGGCTTCATTTATGATGCCGCTAACCTCAGATTTGGGTACAGCTGTTATTTCACAGAATCGAGATATTATTCCATCTAGGATTTCAGCCTTTATCTCTGGTGGTCTTCCTGCTCTATTTCCACCGGCAATAAAATATTTCGTGTCATATTTCATACTGCCCGACCCATGAGAGTTCTTTATCTCTTTGCCTTCTTCTGTCTCAATAAAGGCGACGTGTACGAAATTACGGGGAGCTGCAGATATTCCACAATGTACGTCTGTTATAGCAGTGGCAATTTTACTTCTCTTGTCGTAATCGATCGAATCTTTTGGGACTAAACATCTGTAATAAGGCATTGTGCTCCTCCTGGTTTTAGTGTTGTTTTACCCGTTCCAACTAGCGTCTCTAGCGCTTATGATCACTTCATCTTTAGCTGCTCCTGATATATTGCACCACTCATCCCCGATCGCCATGAGCAGTTTAGCTCTCGTTTCCTTGTCGCATCCATCTGGTATTGCTCCTCGTACAAGAGATGTCGTAGATGGATATCCACCCCTGAACCCGAAGCCTTTCGGGATTTCTGCCCATTTCACCTCTACGGGACCTTGATCAGAACCAAGCACGTTGTCGCAACAGCCTGCTATGGCCTGTGCCAGATCCCCACGAATTTCCTCAGGTATGCATCCTTCCTGTACTGTGCAGTCGAACTCGATCATTTTTTAAAGCTCCCGTCAGTCTCTCTGTAAAAGTTATGCATATATTATCTGTTGATTCCTATATTGCAACCTGAACTAGCCGAAAATATAGACGCCTTTTCTATACTGGATCAGGTTCTAATCTTACTTCCACATTTCCGGCTCGCTCTTCTTGAAGCAGCAAAACCATTCTTGAATCCATTTCTCCCCATCCACGATTTACACCTGCAGTAAGCTCATCGTAAGCATGGCTAGCTGCTGACATAGGTACTTTGTATTCGCGAGCCAATTCCAGAGCCAGGCCGACATCTTTCCTTGCCAGTTTCAATGCGAAATTTGGGGGGTCGAATTTTCCTTGGAAATATGTTTCTGGCAAGGTCACATTTAACAGATTGCCTCTGCCCACACTACCATTTTTGACACATTCGATAAGTTTTTTTGGTTCGACACCTGCTTTGACTCCAAGAGTAAGACATTCAGAGATAATCATCTGCATGCCGTATCCGATGGCGTTGTGCATCAATTTACTTATGCTGCCGGAACCAATTGCTCCAGTATAAGTAACACGATCTCCAAATGAATTGAGAAGCTGCTCTAGCCTGTTAAATGTCACTTCGTCTCCACCCACCATCACTGCCAATTTCCCTTCTCTAGCCCCTTTCACTCCGCCACTAACGGGAGCGTCCATAACTATTGCTTTTTTCTTCTGGAATTCTACCGCGAGGTTTCTTATGAGGGTGGGTGAGCTGGTACTTAAATCTAGCCAAACCGATCCTGGCTTAATTCCTTCAATTAATCCTTCAGGTCCGATTGCAACCGCCTCAACTTCCACTGGTCCAGGCAGAGAAGTAAATATAACGTCCGAATGAACTGCTATTTCTTCTGGGGTGTCAGCCCAAGAGGCCCCGTATTCCAAAATTTCAGTTGCCGATTCTTTGTTAAGGTCGTGGACTATGGTCTTGTATCCACTTCGGATAATGTTCATAGCCATACCCCCACCCATGTTACCTAACCCGATAAACCCGATCGTTAAGTCGCTCATTTCAGGTGTCTCCTTTGTGATGTTTTGAGTTACGCTAGGGTCTCAGTCTGAAACTAAATTGCCTTTCGTGGGTTGAGGATATCATTGTGGCTACCTATAGTGATGTCATTCTGATGTCTCAAATATGTATGAGACTTATTACAGGGGGAAATTATGAATGAGAAAGTGATGGTTGGTAACGTGGAAATAATTGCTTTACTCGATATGGTACCTCCGCCCAGATCACCGTCAGATTTTTTCCCAGATGCTCCTTCCGACGGATGGGGAATATACGAGAAAGACTCAGTCCTTGATGGTGGGATGATACAGCTTTATTACGGATGTTTCCTCGTCAGATCATCTGGAAAAAATGTTTTAGTGGATACCGGGATAGGGCCCGGTCCACATGCTTCCAGAGGAAATAAAAAAGGTAATTTACTGGGAGATTTACAGCGTTTCGGAGTTATGCCTGCTGACATTGACCTAGTAGTTCACAGCCATTTACATATTGATCACGTGGGTTGGAATCTGGATCTTTCGACTGATCCACCGATACCATTTTTCCCAAACGCACGCTATTTAGTTCCTTCAGTAGATTGGAACTATTTTACTCAGCCAGAGAATTTAAAGAATGCGCCGTGGGTCGGGGAGAATGTAATCCCCCTTGAAAAACTATCTGTCATGGATTTGTTTGAAGATGGGTTTAATGTCACAGATGAGATTACAAGTATGATTACTCCCGGACACACTCCTGGCCATATGGTTTTTTTGATTGATTCAGCAGGTGAAAAAGGTGCTGTTATAGGAGACGCTATCCATAACAAAGTGCAAATAAGTGAGCCATCATGGTGTGCAGGAGTGGATACCGATAAATTAGCCAGCGAAAACAGCAGAAGAGAATTAATCAGTAGGGCAGTCTCTGGAGGTTATCTTATAGCGGCAGGACACTTTCACCCCGATGAGAGGTTTGGCAGAATAATACCTAGTGGAGGAAAGCATTACTGGAAGGGGATTTAGTGAAATATAGATAGTTTTATTGTGCTATCAAACTTATTCATTCTGATGGAGGATTTTAATGGGAAGACTTGAACAAAAAATTGCTCTTATTACTGGCGGAGCAAAAGGGCAGGGAGAAGCTGAAGCAAAGCTGTTTGCTGCTGAGGGCGCTAAGGTCATTCTTACAGACATACTGGATGATGAAGGGAAAAAAGTGGAAAGTGAGATTACGGAGCTTGGGGGAGAAGCTATATATAAGCACTTAGACGTCTCTTTAGAGAAAGAATGGGAATCAATCGGTAGATTTATTGAAGAAAGATATGGCCGTTTGGATATTCTTTTGAACAATGCGGGTATTTCAGTAAGAAACCAGGGTATGGATATCTCTGTTGAGGATTGGGATTTGATGATGGAAGTGAATGCAAAAGGTGTTTTTCTAGGCACAAAATCTTGCGTACCGATAATGCAAAAGTCGGGAGGAGGTTCGATCATCAATATATCTTCCGTTGCGGGTATTGCTGGTAGGCCGATGGCCTCCCCTGCATATTCAGCATCCAAGGGTGCGGTTAGAGTCTTTACAAAGTCGACGGCGGGAAGATTTGCTTCTGACGGAATACGAGCTAATTCTATTCATCCGGGGCCGATTGATACCGATTTTATAAAAGCTGTCACCACTTCTACCGCAACTGGTGATGCCTTCAAGAACATTCCTCTAGGTAGACTGGGTCAACCAGAAGATATTGCTTACGGAGCTTTATTTTTAGCTTCGGATGAATCATCTTTCATAACAGCAAGTGAACTTGTCATTGACGGCGGGGTAACGGGTATACGCACTTAATAAGTGTGCATTTTAAATTTTAATAAGTTCCAGGAACCAGATAATTAACTATAGTGGTGGCGATATCAAGTGAATATAACGCTTTATTGCTCATCAACTTAGAGAACTAATAAATATTATTAAGTAGAGGTGTGAACTTTGTTTAGTGAGGGTGAAGGCCACCAGCTAGAAGGACCATTGAAGGGGTTGAAAGTTCTTGATTGGACCATATGGCAGTTTGGTCCAGTAAGCACATCGATGATGGGGGATATGGGGGCAGACGTGATAAAGATTGAGTCTCTAGATGGAGATCCTTCTAGAGGATTGGCAAGAGCTTCTAACATGACAATGGATCTTGGTGAAGGAAGGGTTGCGTACTTTGAAACCTGCAACCGCAACAAGAGGTCTATAGCCATAAATTTAAAAACAAGAGAGGGGCTTGAAATCGTTTATGCTCTTATCAAGGAGGCAGATGTTTTTGTACAGAATTTCCGCGCAGGTGTGGCTGAGAGATTAGGATTGGGATATGACGATGTTTACGCAATAAACCCCAAAATTATTTATGGTTCTGCAAACGGATATGGTCCCAATGGCCCAGATGCAGATCAACCTTCCTTTGATGGGTCTGGTCAAGCTAGATCTGGTCTGATGATGTCTGCGACCCAACTTGATCAAGATTATCCTACTGTAGTCACGCAGGGGGTATCCGACCAAATGGGAGGAATTATGCTTTGCCAGGGTATACTGGCAGCGCTCGTTGGAAGAAGCATCAGAGGTGTGGGTCAAAAAGTTGAAACATCTCACTTAAGTGCAAACATGTGGCTTCAAGGTCTTGGAGTCTCTATGAGTTTGCTGCAAGGCGGGTCTGGATTTTCCCCGTACGATCGTAGAAATCCTAAAAATCCTTTGGTAAATGTCTACAAGACGAGAGATTCCCGTTTTATTATGATGATGCATCTTCAGCCAGATGATTATTGGTCCCCGTTAATGGAGGCCATGGGATTACCAGAATTGGCAACTAGTTCCAAATATTCTAGTATGGCTCTTAGAGCGGAATATGGAAATGAGATAGTAAATTTCATGGATCAGAAATTTGCTGAGAAAACGGCCGAGGAATGGGACGAAGCATTTCGACTATTTCCGACTGATTTCATATATTCGATAGTACAGAGTGTTCAAGACCTCCCGAATGACCCGCAGGTTACAGAAAATAATTACATAGTAGATTTTGAGCATCCTGTATTGGGTAATGTGCAGATGTGTAATCATCCGAACATATATAGTGAAACTCCTGCCGGTATATGGAAAGAGGCACCTGAAGTTGGTCAAGACACAGAAAGCATATTGATAGAAGATCTTAAATATTCGTGGGACGACATTGGTAAACTTCAGGACTTAGGGGTGATCTTGTAGAACATGAGTAAAATGAGGTCATATTAGTTATCCATTTTTTAGACTAGACGATCAATAAGAAATGTTGTAGTTGTAATTATTTAAGTTGAGGTTAGGTGATGAAAGTGCGCAAAAACGATAGTTTCGATGAAGCGTTTGTTGGTAAGGAACTAGAGGATAGACGTCTCCAGATATCCCGGAAGATGGTTAATGATTATTTTGAAGGTCTTAAGGTAGATGACACCCAATATAGGGATGGGTTTGATTTTGGTACAGAGACGACTCCATCCATGGTGATTATAGATGCGGAATCTATTAGGGGAGCGGGGTTCCAGAATAATTTTGGCAATTTGTGGATGAGGCAAGAATTGGATTTTCATGCTCCATTACCAGTTGACCAAGAACTTATCGTTAAGTCAAAAATAGTTGACATATATGAGTGGCGAAACAGAACCGTGGTTTTGCAGCACTCTGATGTTTATGACTTAAGCGGTAACCTTTTGGGTGAAATGAGACATCATCAAAGTTATTTATTGGGCCAAGATTCAGGGAAAGTTGCCCTACGAAAGCCGTCCGATAAAGAGGGGGTTCGTAAGTTTAACGTTCCTGCAGGTGAAAGAATCACCCCCGTGAGTAGTGAAATAGATTTAGAAATGTGTGGAACATTTTTCCATGGGGATAAAAATTATCATACGGATAAATCTGCATCTGAGGATCTTGGATTTGAGGAAGTTGTTGTGGGAGGTAAGATGACTCTTTCTTATATAGGGGATATGCTCGACCGCAATTTTGGAAAAAATTGGTATGAGGGTGGAAATCTTGACGTTAAATTCACGAATATAGTGTGGCCAGGGGATAAGGTGACGGCTCATGGAGTTATATCCGAGGAGTCCACATCAGATCATTCCGAGGTCCGAGTTTGGATGGAGAAAGAGGATGGGACTGTCACCATTGTTGGCAATGCCAAAATTCCTACTAATTAATTCACAAAATAGTAGACTATCTTAGTGATCAGGGGCATGTAGATATGAAGTATGACTATGTGATTATTGGTGCTGGTTCTGCCGGGTCAGTATTAGCTACCAGGCTTTCTGAAGATCCTAATAAGTCGATTTTGTTACTTGAGGCAGGACCAGATTACGTAGATTTTGAATCTACCCCTGATGTTGTGAAATACGGCAATACCGTTTGGCCTGCGGCATATGGTCCTGAAGCCCATGTTTGGGGATATGAGGCTATAGCTACAGAAGGGAGGGAACCTTTTGAACTTCCCAGGGGAAAGGTTATCGGGGGTTCAAGCTCTGTAAATGGTCAAATTTTCTTTAGGGGAATTCCAGATGATTATGATGAATGGGAACGGGAAGGTAATGAGGGTTGGTCCTATCTTGACGTGTTGCCATATTTCAGAAAATCTGAAAATGATCTGACTTTTGGGTCTGATGATTTCCACGGAAATGATGGCCCAATACCTGTGAGAAGATATGACGTTTCTGACTTGATGGATGCACCTAGTGCTTTTGTTAAAGCTTGTGTGGCCGAAGGGTTTGAGTACAGTGCTGATCATAATCATCCGGAATCCACAGGAGTTGGACCCAGGCCTTTGAACAATGTTAATGGGGTACGAATGAGTGCGGCTTTGACTTATTTGTCTATGGCGAGACCCAGATTGAATCTCACTATCAGGGGGAGTGTTCTCGTACATAAAATTCTTTTTGATGGATTAACTGTTCGAGGTGTAGAGGCCGAAAGTGGGGGTGAGACTTTCGAAGTAGAGTCTAGCGAGGTCATCCTATGTGGTGGAGCGATCAATTCTCCGCAGTTGCTAATGTTGTCTGGTGTCGGCCCTAAATCACATCTGGAAGAACACGGCATAAAAGTCATAAAAGATCTTCCGGGAGTTGGACAGAATTTGCGAGATCACCCCTCAGCATTTTTGCTATTTGATTCTGATTTGCCAAATCCTCCAGAAAATTCTCCTGCATTGCAGGCTGGACTGAGATATACAGTACCCGGTAGTGATCTGGCGAATGACATGCAAATGAGCCCCATCGGAATGACAAGTGAACATCGACCAGCAAATGTAGACCTAGAAGATGGGAGACACTATATCGGGTTTAGTGTCGCACTTCAGAAAGCATTGGCCAGTGGTGAAATCCGGTTGCGATCCAGTAAGCCAACTGACCATCCTGTTTTAGATTACCGATATTTATCTCATCCTGAAGATATGCGAAGAATGAGGGAGGCGGTCAGACAATGTATTTCAATAACCGGCAGGTCGGAATTTGATGAAGTACTGAAAGACCGTATACAACCCCTTGATGAAGAATTGGAAGATGATGAAAGTCTTAACAGGTGGCTTTTGTCGGTAGTTGGGACCCAGCATCATTCTTCAGGCACTTGCAAGATGGGGACGGCAGATGACCCGTTATCAGTTGTGGATAATGAGGGATTGGTAAGAGGCATGAGTGGATTGAGAGTTGTCGATGCATCAATCATGCCAGATGTGGTTCGGGCAAATACAAACGCAACAGTGATCATGATGGCCGAGAAACTTTCAGAGGTGATTTCTGATAATTCACCAAATTAATTAATATTCGACTTGCCATAAAAAGGTGGATATTTATATATGCCTCAATCTGGAATAGCTCTAATTGCGCACTTGATGCGTCGTGCAGGGTTTGGTTTTAGTAACGATGAACTAGAGACGTTGGCCGGGAAGCCCTATGACCAAATAGTGGACGATCTAGTTCACCCTGAAAGATTTCCTGAGCTAGATGAGTATTCTTTGCGAAGATATTTCTTGCAGTTGAACAACTTTGACACGGTTATAACTTGGCAAGGGGCATGGGTATACAGGATGGTGAATACGCAGAGGCCACTTGAAGAGAAAATGACACTGTTTTGGCATCATGTTTTTGCTACGTCTGTTGGGAAAAGTGAACATGGACCTTCTGCTGTAAAGCAGCTAGAGACTTTTAGAACGAATGCACTGGGTAAATATGAGGAAATTATTCGTGCACTATCTCAAGACCCAGCGATGATATTTTGGTTAGATAACAATGAAAACCATCTTGGTGAACCGAATGAAAACTGGGGCCGTGAGCTTCTAGAACTTTTTTCCATGGGTGTCGGTAATTACACCGAGGACGATATAAAACAGGCATCCAGGGCATTCACGGGATGGACATTTACTCAGCCACTACCTCTGGATCCATATGGAAGATACACATCTGAATTTTTATACGAAGACAAAGATCACGACTATTCAGAGAAAGAGTTTCTTGGAGAAACAGGGCGGTTTGATGGGGACGACATTATAAAGATCGTTGCAAAGCAAACTGCGACAGCGAATTTCATTGCACGTCATTTATACAATTTTTTTGTTGCCGACGAGCCTCAGGTTCCGGCGTGGAATGTGACTGATCCTAGAGATCCTGAAGCCGTTAAATCTATAGCGGAATATTTCATAGAAGTTGAAGGCGATATGCGTGAGGTCTTGCGCTTTATTTTACTTTCAGACTTCTTCAAAAATTCTGCGGGCAAAAGAGTAAAAAGTCCTGCTGAATTGGTGGCAGGTATTATCAAAACCTCGGGTACCCATCGATACCCAGTTCCATCGATGCCTGCCCTAGGTGCCGAAGTTGCTGTGATGGGACAGAATCTGATGACGCCTCCCACTGTGGAAGGCTGGCACTATGGTCATGAATGGATAGATGGAGGAACATTAAACAACCGGGTGAATTTTGCTGTAAAACATGTTTCACAAGCGATAGACGACGGTGTTTTTAGAATAGTTGATCTCATAAAAAAGGAAGCTGATTCCATGTCAGCAGAGGATCTTGTAGGAAGATGTTTGTACTATGCAGGTTCCTTAGAAGTCTCTGAAGAGACTAGGAAATCTCTGGTCGATTCTGAGCCGGCAACTGGTGGAATTAACTTTGCCGTTGATGAAAACCCAGATGAACGGATCAAGGATATTGTTAGATTAATTGTTTCCACGGTGGACTATCAGTTTGTCTGATGGATGTGGATTCGATCAAATATTGGAGTTATGACGATGGTTGAGGAAACAAAAGATCAAGTATTGGTCGTTATTCAACTTAGTGGTGGTAACGATTTTATGAATACAGTAGTCCCGTATGGTAGTGAGCTTTATTATGATTTTAGACAAGGCATTGCAATTCCTGAAAGCGATGTATTACCTATAGATAATCGTATTGGATTTCCCAAGTATGCTAGACCATTCCATGAAGAGTTCATGAATGGGAACATGGCTTTAGTGCAGGGAATTGGATATCCAGATTCTTCTAGGTCTCATTTTAGGAGTATGGACATATGGCATACTTGCGTTCCTGAAACCATCGCTGATGAAGGTTGGTTGGGTCAAGCTATTCGTAATCTTGATCCGGGAAAGGAAAATCCTTTAACCGCTGTGAGTATCGGCCAGGGATTGCCACGGGCACTTTCGGCCAAGAATGTGACTGTTACGTCTGTATCTGACCTTGATAATTATGGTCTTATGTCCGACCTTGAAGCTGAGGTAGCTCGGGCGCAAGCGCTTCAATCTTTTAAAGATATATACGGACAAGCCATAGGTAGCGGTATGGTGAAAGATTACATCGCTAATACCGGGTTAGATCTGCTTCGCGGAGCGGATTTGTTGAAGCAAGCTCCAGAATCTTATAGTTCAGATATTGAATATGGGGTTAACCCGATAGCAAAAAGTTTAAGGGATATTGCAAGAATACATCTTGCAGGTCTTGGCACTAGGGTTTTCTATGCTCAACATGGTGGATATGACACTCATGCTAATGAGGGGCCTGTGCATCCCGGCTTAATCAGGGATTTATCTGGAGCAGTTTCAGATTTTTTTTCTGATCTTAGAACTCATGATGCAGCAGATAATGTCACGGTTCTTATATTTACAGAATTTGGCAGAAGGGTCAGATCTAATGGCTCTGGTACGGACCATGGAGCAGGGGGTGGAGCATACATAATCGGCGATAATGTAAAAGGTGGATTATATTCCGACTATCCCTCTTTAAAGCCTGAAGATCACGATAATGGCGACCTGGCTTTCAACTATGACTTCAGAGGTCTTTACAGCACACTACTAGAACAAGTCTTGGAAGTGGAAGCCAAACCAATTGTCGGTGGTGTATACGAGCAGATTGAAGTTTTTGCCTAGGAGTAAAACATGACATTGGATGCAAAACCTCCTAAGGGGTATCTAAGGGTAGGCTTTCCATATGAAAAAACCCTCGGGATGAGGAGGCTTACCAACACACCTGTTCAGGTCTTAGAGGCAGAAGATTCTGGGATAAGAATATTGTGTCGTGGGGAAGGTCCTTGTTTTATCAGGCATTTAACGGAAGAAGACGAAGATT
This sequence comes from uncultured Dehalococcoidia bacterium, assembly GCA_964343265.1. Lineage (GTDB taxonomy): Bacteria > Chloroflexota > Dehalococcoidia > Lucifugimonadales > UBA826 > CAYFIW01. The sequence goes on from CAYFIW010000032.1 coordinate 12,933, forward strand.
TGGGAGGAATAAATCTAATCGATGGGAACAATAACATAGCTGATGGATATAGAGTTGATGCTGATTTTGTCTGGCCTTCTGCAGTTGCTTATGATCCTCAAGGAAATATAACGATCTCAGATGAAGGTAATAACACTATAACCACAATTACCCTGAAGGGAGAGGTTGTGGGTAGGTGGGGAGTCTCGGGCAAGGGTTATGGAGAATTGAATAGACCAGGATCAATAGCGTACGGACCCGAGGGTTTTCTGTATGTGAGTGATACCTACAATCATCGCGTACAAATATTTCAAAATGATGGCAGTTTTGTTAGGAGCTTTGGGCAATTCGGTAATAGTGATGAGGATTTAAACAATCCCTGGGGCATAAATGTTGATGTGCACGGGTTCATTTACGTTGCGGACTGGGGTAATAACAGGCTCCAAAAATTCGATTCTGAAGGTAAATTAATCCTATCTTTTGGAAGGCTCGGTGATGGTGACGGTGAGTTCAACCATCCTTCAGGGGTGACTGTTGATTCAGATGGAGATATATATGTGACTGACTGGGGTAATCACCGGGTACAACTCTTCAATGCTGAGGGAAAGTTTGTAGAGGAGTTCAGAGGTGATTCTATTCTCTCCAAACAGGCAAAAAATTACATGATTACCAATATTGTGGCAATGAGGCTGCGTGAAATGACACCTATTGAACCCCAGAAGCGTCTTAGGTGGCCTATGACAACAACGATGGGTTCTGATGGAAGGCTTTATATCGCTGATTATGGCTCACATCGAGTGCAAGTTTATAAGAAGGACATTATCGCATTAGGGGAAAATGAAATAGGTGATTTAATGAGGTCGCCCACTCTTTACACACAATTTTAATGTGAGCAGACAATGTATCGCGATTGATCTTTAATTGTTCAAAATTGATAGGTTACGTGGCGTTGTAATACGTGATACTAGATGTCATCAATGTGGAGAGCTCTTCTAGCGTTTTCATATAGGATTTTTGGTTGAATCTCATCCTTGATAGGTATTTGTTCCCAGTCTTTTAGCCATCTGTCCGGTGTTATAAATGGATAATCAGATCCAAATAACACTTTATCCTGTAATCTAGTGTTTGCTTCATCGATTAATTGCTTTGGTATATATCGTGGGAGCCAACCCGATAGGTCCAGATAAACGTTTGGTTTATGCAAGGCCACCGCTATTTGTTCTTCGATCCAAGGCCAACCCGGATGGGCCATGATTATGGTTAAATTTGGAAAGTCTGCAGCGACATCGTCCATACCAGGAATAGGGGCACTGTATTTTAGTTTCATACCTCCACCCCCAGCCATGCCAGACCCCGAGGCTGCCATTCCACTATGAAACAATACGGGAATATTCAATTCCATAGCTTTTTCATAGAGGGGATAAAATTTTTCATCATTTGGATAGAACGCTTGTTGTACAGGATGTAGTTTTAGGCCTTTTAATGATAAGTCTTTTACGGCTCTTTCTAGTTCCTCAACTGATTTTTTCTTCTGCCAAGGATCGATAGCTGCAAATCCTATAAACCTACCTGGATAGGATGTTACGATTTCTGAGATATAGTCATTGGAGTCGCCTTTTTCTCCGGTAGAAGTTTCTGAGTTAATTGAAACGAGAACACCCACCATATCCATGCTTTCGTATCTTTTGGCCATGTTTTCTACATTTTCAACCGAATCATCTAGTTTGAAGTAATCTCTAAGAGTTTGTTCCATGTCAGATTTTTCCAGACCAGGTTGTCTGGGAATATGGACATGCATGTCTATTGCTTTCATTAGATGTAATCTCTCCTGAAGGTAAATATATCTACACAATTCAGTATATATATATACAATACCGATTCCAGAAAAAGAATTTACGACTTAAGTGTTGAAAAGGGAGGGATAAGATGTTGGATAACGTGCACTACAAAGGCTTGAACCCAATTTCTTTTTTAGACAGGAGTTCAACTGTTTACCCCGATAAACCGGCAATAACCTATGGTGACCGGATATATACGTATTCCGAATTCGACGATCGAGTTAATAAGCTATCTGGAGCTTTAAAGGAATCTGGGGTTGAAAGGGGGGACAGGGTGGCTTTTTTAGTTCCCAATATACCTCCTATGTTAGAGGGCCATTACGGTCCTCTTAAAATAGGAGCTGTGTTGGTAGCTATTAATATTAGACTTTCCTCAAGGGAAATTTCTTATATCCTCAACCATTCAGGTGCAAAGATACTTGTTTTCGATTCGGAATTTGGCCCCGTTATTGAGGAAATTAAAAGTGAACTTCCTCTCGTAACGAAGTTTGTACAGGTGGTTGACACCGCTCCCAGGTATATGGGTATAGATGGTCCCGAATATGAGGAATTCATTTCTTCATCTCCTGATGGTGAACACAGGCAAGCCTTGGAATCTGAATTGGATGCAATAGCAATTAACTACACCTCCGGAACTACAGGAATGCCAAAAGGCGTTCAATATCATTCAAGAGGGGCCTATCTTGCCGCTCTAGGGGAGGTCCTAGAAAGCGGTATGACTTTTAGGTCTAATTATTTGTGGACCTTACCAATGTTTCACTGTAACGGTTGGTGTTATACGTGGGGGGTAACAGCAGTGGGTGGAAATCATCTGTGTTTGAGAAGGGTTGAACCAGGGGAAGTATATCGACAGATCAGAGAAGAGAATGTATCTCATATGTGTTGCGCCCCAACAGTATTAACGTCAATGTATTCAAGTCCTGAGTCTGAAAATCAAGATTTGTCTTCCGTCACTATTATGACCGCAGGCGCTCCTCCTGCCCCCCAAGTTATAAGAAGTATGGAGGAAATGGGGGCAGAAATACTACATGCTTATGGGTTAACTGAAACATATGGGCCTCACACAATTTGCGCCATACAACCATCATGGGACGACTATAGTGCGGAACAGTTGGCTATAGCTAAGGCTCGCCAAGGTGTGCCATATATTATTGCTGATACAGGTTTGAGAGTTGTCGATTCAGAAATGAAGGACGTGAAAAAAGATGGGACTCATTTGGGAGAAGTTGTGATGCGAGGTAATAACGTTATGTCAGGATATTTTTCTGATGAATCTGCAACATCCACCGCTTTTGAGGGGGGATGGTTCCATTCTGGAGATCTTGCTGTCTGGCATTCTGACGGTTATATCGAACTCCAGGACAGGGCCAAAGACGTGATTATTTCTGGGGGAGAAAATATTTCCAGCCAGGAAGTAGAAAAGGTAATTATGGAACACCAAGGTGTTTTGGAAGTTAGCGTAGTAGGTGTTCCAGATGAACGGTGGGGAGAAGTGCCAAAAGCTTTCGTTATGCCGCGTGATGGTGTTGAGGTTTCCGAAAGCGAGTTGATTCAATTCACCAGGGATCGTATTGCGCACTTTAAAGCTCCAAAGTACGTCGAGTTCGGGGAATTACCCAAGACAGCTACGGGTAAGATACAAAAATACGTATTAAGGGAAAAAGAATGGGAAGGAAAAGAGAAAAGGATACAGGGTTCAACCCTGATATGAACTTAAGTATTATGAGATGGTTTACGACGCTTTAAATTAATAATTTTTTAAACAAGGAGAAACTTTGAAAGTAGCGTACATACTTAACACGCCCAATGCGGCAAATTATAAAGTTGGGACAATGATACTTCCACAATTGGAAGAAGATAGGCATGGTGTAGATGTCCTGGGGATTTTCTTTTTCGATGATAACGCTTTTATGTTAAGAAAAGGGGACCCGAAGGGAGAAAGGCTATCGAAAGTAGCTAAAGAGAAAGGGATGCTACTTATGATCTGCGATCAGTGTGCCATCCAAAGAGGGTTGGCGACTGGGGATGCAGGTGATGCGACACCGAAGGATCTGGTAGATGGAGTTGCGGTGGGTTGCTTTCCTGATCTATATGCAGCTCTTGCTCCGAATCCACCAGATCAAGTTATTTCCTTGTAAAACTAAGCTAAAAGTAAACTTATTTGAGGTACAAAAATTTCTGCCAGCGGGGTGGTCAATTTTATTTATGAACGATTCAGAAATAAAGGAGTGGTAAATATGGCAAATTCTGTCAAGCCATTTCAGATTCATGTTCCTGAAGAAGTACTTAATGACCTGTTTGCCAGAATAAAAAATACTCGCTGGCCAGGGGAAATTACCGATAGTGATTGGGACTATGGTTCCAACTTAAGTTATATAAAAGAATTATGTGATTACTGGGTCGAATCTTTTAGTTGGAGTTATCAAGAGGACCGACTCAATAAGTTCCCGCAGTTCACGACTGACGTATCAGGTCTGAATATTCATTTCATACACAAAAAAGGTGTTGGGCCAGATCCTATACCGCTACTCATAACCCATGGTTGGCCAAGTACATTTGCAGAAATGGTGGATATCATTCCCTTACTAACCGATCCTGGGTCTTATGGGGCTGATCCCTCTGACAATTTTGATGTTATCGTACCGTCTCTTCCGGGCTATGGCTTTTCACAGAAGCCTACTGAGTCTGGGATGGATGTAGGGAAAATAGCACAACTATGGGACGATTTGATGATACAAAACCTGGGATACGATGGGTTTGTTGCTCAGGGGGGAGACTGGGGTGCAGGTATTACAACCGCGCTAGGAGCGAATCATGGTGATCATGTTAGAGCTATTCATTTGACCATGTCGTCTACCGGTATGAATATACCGGAAACAATTGAGTTGTCTGAACAGGAAAAAGAGTTTATCACCCATAGAAACTGGTGGCAGGAAAATGAAGGGTCATATGGTCATCAACATAGAACTAAACCGCAGACTCTTGCTTATGGATTGACGGATTCACCCTCTGGATTAGCCTCATGGATAGTCGAAAAATGGAGGGCGTGGAGTGATTGCAACGGAGACATAGAAAGTAGATTTACCAAGGATCAATTGTTGACTCACATCACAATATACTGGGTCACAAGAACTATCGAATCTTCTATTCGCCTTTATTATGAAACAGCTAAGAGCGGGCCTGTCGTCGATTACGGGGACAAGGTCGATGTGCCAGTTTCGTTTGCTTCTTTTCCAGTTGAGATTTCCTATCCTCCTAGAGAATGGTTGGAACGATTTTTTAACTTGAAACGATTTACAAAAATGCCATCTGGGGGACATTTTGCAGCAACCGAGGAGCCAGAACTATTAGCACAAGATATACGGGAATCGTTTAGGTTTTTGAGGCGGTAAAGTGCTCATACCCAAGGCCCAAAGTTTCTATCAAACACGTCAAGGATTATTTTCTGGATAATGCCTGATTCAACACTAGATCTTATTGTCATTGGCGGCGGGCCTGCAGGTAGTACCGCCGCCTCTATGGCTTCCAGAGCTGGATTGTCCGTAATCTTGCTGGAGAAGGAAATATTTCCTAGGCACCATGTTGGGGAATCTTTATTACCTGCGAGTATGCCAATTTTGGAAGAACTAGGTGTTTCCCAAGAAATTTCTGACGCCGGATTTTTACCTAAATATGGTGCAACAATGGTCTGGGGTAGAACGGATTCCCCCTGGAGCTGGAGATTTAGTGAAACAAATACTAGCTATCCACATGCCTACCAAGTTTCGAGAAGTGAATTTGACGACATACTGATAAAACGTTCAGCCGAGTTGGGAGTGGATGTTAGATTTGGATGTAGAGTAACAAATGTGGTTTTCAATGAAGGTAGTGCAGTAGGTGTCGAATACGATGATCCTGGTCAAGGATCACTATTTCTAAAAAGTAGGTTTATCCTTGATGCGAGTGGTCAGTCCGCTATGATTTCTAGGGCCAAGAATCTTAGACAATGGGACGATGAATTTAAAAATTTGGCAGTCTATGCTTACTTCGAAGGCGCTGAGAGGCTCTCCAAGCCTGATCAAAACAATATATTCGTGGAATCTTATGAAAATGGCTGGATTTGGAACATTCCAATAAGAGGTAATATATCTAGTGTAGGGGTAGTGGTTGATAGAGATCGCAGTTTGGATTCTCTAAAAAAATTATCCGTTCAGGATTTTTTTTATTCTCAAGTCAATATGCCTCCATACACATCAGCAATGTTGAAGAATGCGGTACAAGTGGAGGAACCCGTTTTAATTAGGGACTGGTCATATGTCTCTAAAAATATGGCGGGAAACGGATGGGCAACCGTAGGGGATGCGGCATGCTTTATTGATCCATTGTTTT
>CAYFIW010000033.1:0-16316 GCA_964343265.1 uncultured Dehalococcoidia bacterium
TTATTTGATACGGCAAATACAACATCATATTTAATGTCTTCAGAGGCATCGATACAAAGATTGAGCATCTGGCATATGTCTCTATGTCCTAGATATATGGCATTTTCTCTGACACTCAAAGGCTTGTTCTCTTTATGAACAGATCCGATTCTTACACAAATCACCGACATGCCATAATCATCTGAAAAATGTCTTCCTAGGGCTTCACCCCATACTTTAGCTGCTCCATATAGAGCCTCAGGTCTTATCTGTTCATGCGTTATCATAGGGAAATTCTCAGGTACTTCATCATATTTTCCTTCTGAGATTTCAAGGTATGGAGAAACTCTCTCAAATCCTCTGATTGCGTTGCCGCTTGATGCAAATATAACTCGTTTAACCCCGGCTCTACGTGCAGCCTCAAAAACATTGTAGGTGCCAAGCACATTTCCAGCGTGTTGCCCTTCCCAGTCCTGCGAACCTAAATACGCTGCAAGGTGAACAACGACGTCTTGACCTTCAAAGGCTGGTTGAATTGCTTCTAAATCTGAAATATCTGCCTGAAAATTCGTTACCCCTTCAACGTAACTTCGATTGAGAGCCGAAAGTTCGTAATTCCCGCTCTGCATTAGATGATCTTTTAACAATCCCCCAATTAGCCCACTCATCCCTGTCACTAAAACCTTTGTCGTCATGGTAAATCTCCTAGAAATTCTGCACTGCTATATAGAGATCAGATATTAGCACTTCGGCTAAGATAAATTCACATCACTAATCCACAATGTCATAAATTTTTATAGGAATATCACGTATTATCTTAATTTATCATAAAGGAGATCATACCTATGAACAAGGTAGCCATACTAGATGATTATCAAGAAGTCGCAGTATCCCTTGCAGATTGGGAAACATTGCCTAAAGAAACCCAGGTGACCGTATTTAGAGACCATTTGAATGATATTTCAGATATTGTGCAAAGGCTTCATGGGTACCAAATAGTATGTGCTATGAGGGAACGTACCCCTTTCCCAAAGGCCTTACTAGACAATCTTCCAAATTTGAAACTCCTAATAACAACCGGAATGCGTAATGCTTCCATTGACTTAAATCATGCATCAAATCTTGGAATAACTGTTTGTGGTACGGAAGGACTAGGATATCCTACTGCGGAACTAACGTGGGGACTTATAATTTCATTAGCCAGAAAAATCCACCAGGAAAATGAGGCAACAAAACAGGGTAAATGGCAGACCAGTCTTGGGGTAGGTCTTAAAGGTAAAACACTTGGCATCATAGGTCTGGGGAATCTCGGGGCTCAAGTCTCTAAGATAGGAAATGCATTTGGAATGAATGTTATAGCTTGGAGCCACAATTTAACCAAGGAGTTAGCATCGACACAAATGGCTACACTTGTACCATTAGAAGATCTTTTGAAACGTTCTGATTTCTTGACAATTCACACTGTCCTGAGCGATAGAACTAGAGGTCTAATTGGAGAAAAAGAAATTAGTTTGATGAAAGAAAATAGTTTCCTGATAAATACCTCTAGAGGTCCTATTGTGGAACAGGAATCTCTCATAAAAGCTCTTGAAGCCAACAATATAGCGGGAGCAGGATTAGATGTATTCGATTATGAACCACTTGACGAAAAAAACCCTCTACTCTCGTTGAAAAATGTGCTTATAACCCCTCACATTGGCTACGTCACAAAAGAGGGATATGAGATCTATTATTCTCAAACTGTAGAATGCATAAAGAAATTTCTCGAAGGCAAACCTGTGAGAGTCATAAACAACTGATCATATCTAGAACGAATGCAAACCACATAATATCGGATTAGAACCTAATGAGAGGCTATATAAATGAGTTTGATTCTCGAAAAGAAAAAAAGTGTTGCGTACATCACAATAGACAACCCAGCTAAGGCGAATATATTAGACCGACAAACTTCAGATGAAATTACCGAAGCTTGGAGAGAAGTATGGGAAGACAGGAATATAAGAGCAATCATACTCACAGGTTCAGGAGACAAATATTTCTGCGCAGGTCATAACTTAGCACCTCCTCCAAACGTAACCGAAGAGGAAAGGCAACGTATGCGTTCAGAAAGCGTATTCTGGCCGCTTTCAGGTACTGTCAACGGAGCTCGTATAGGTGCTTCAGGAAATTTAGGGGACCACTATCCTCAAATCAATAAACCCGTAATAGGTGCTATAAACGGCTGGGCAGCTGGAGCAGGCTTCTATCTAATGTTGACATCCACTGATATACGAATAGCTTCAAGGGAAAATGCCCGGTTCAAATTCGCATTAACCAGCCAGGGTTGGGTAGGATCAGGCCCAGGGGCTACCTATTTACCCCGTCAAATATCATACTCAGATGCAATGAGAATATTACTCACAGATGAACCATTTGATGCTGAAGAGGCACTACGCATCAACCTCATCAACGAAGTTGTTCCACACGACAAATTAATGGAAAGAGCTGAAGAAGTAGCGTCCCAAATTGCTAATAAACCCCCAATAGCCGTAAGAATGATGAAAGAATTTGTGACCAGATTTAGAGAAACTCCTATAACGGAAGCTTGGAGAGTTCAAACACTAATGAATGCCCTTCTGACACAAATGACTACCGACGGTGACGAAGGTAGGGCAGCTTTCCTTGAAAAAAGGGAGCCTCATTTTACAGGAGGAATAAGAACAAAAGGTGATCAATACCCAGAATTGGACGATACGGAATGGGAAAGATTGATGGAAATTAGAAAAACTATAGAATAGGATTGGGCTTTACTCTAACACTCCGTCATCTAATAATTTTTCATATTTAGAGTGCTCCATACCCACCAATTCTCTAAATATTTTATAATTATCCTGCCCTAGTTTTGGGGCAGTTCCGATGATGGGGTCAGGTCCTTGTGAAAAATGCCATGGAACGCCAGGCATAAACCTTCTCACCCCATCATTAGTTTCCATTGGCACCATATAATTGTCTTTTCTCAGAACATCGTCACGATATACGTCGTCTATACTCCACGAAGGCGAAGCTGCTATTCCATAACTTTGTAAAAAATTTACAGCTTCTAAATCTGTTTTGCCTTGAATCCATTTACTTATAACTGATCTCAGCTCGTCCTTTATAGATTTTTCTACCTTCCCATGTACATTGAGATCCGTTCTTCCCAACAATTCACACAGCATATTCCACTGTCCTTCACATGTGATAGATAACGCCAGCCAACTATCTTCTCCTTTACAGCGAAAAAGTTCACTCATCAGGTCCAAGTCATCTTCATTACCTATACTTTCAGACGGGGAACCATTAATTTGGTTATTGAGTATGGTTATAGGCATAGACCCTAATAGTGCCTCTGCCATTGAAAAATCCACATATTGTCCCATTCCTGTAGACATTCTGTAATTCAGACATGCAGTTGTCACCATTGCCAGTTCCATTCCAACCCACGGATCTGCCCAAAGGCCTCCTTTTACTGGCTCTGAATCTTTGTATCCCGACTGGCTGTTCCACCCGGTGTAATGTTGAAGTAAACTTCCATAAGCTACCTGATCCTTTTTAGGACCAGAATGGCCAACACCAGATGATGAAATCATAATAATGCTGGGATTCACAGAAGATAGAACATCGTATCCCAATCCTCTCCTTTCAATAACGCCAGTAGCAAAATTTTCTATCACGACATCTGAAATGGCCACCAAATCTTTAACTATCTCTATTCCCTCAGTAGATGCTAGATTAACGCTCACATATTGCTTTGATTGATTATAGGAATGAAATGCCGGGCCCGAATACGACGGGTCAGGTCTCTTAGAACTACCAACTTTTATGACTTCCGCTCCCATAATCGCCATATGGCGTGTAGCGGTTGGACCAGCAATAATCCAACTCAAATCCACTATTCTTACACCATCAAGAGGTAATGCTTCCACTAGTAACTCCCCAACAGTTCAGAATTATGTTCTCCTAAAAACGGAGCCGGAGAACTAATTAAATGAAGTTCCATATTTGAAATTTCATATGGGACACCAGGCAATCTCAAAGAGCCGTAATCAGGATGTTTATAATCTACGAAAAAATTTCTGTACTGAAATTGATCGTCCTCAAAAAGATCCTCTATCGTGTTAACAGGAAAGCAAGGAATATGATTTTCCTGCCCTTTCTGAGCTATGTAGTGCTTTGAATAATTTCTGGTCCAGTTTGACACCAAATCCCATAAATCTTCAAAGTTAGACTGCCTACCTGATCTTGAACTGAAACGATCTTCATTGGCCCATTCAGGTGAGCCCATGAGATCAATCCATCTTTTCCATTGATCATCCTCTCTGGGTGAAATAGCCACATAGCCATCATTTGTCGGCAAAACACCACCCACAGCTCCCACCATTCCCCCAACTGATGCCTCTTCAACTTTGGAGAGATCCCTTACAGGAGCAGGTTTTCCAAATGCCATATTTGCCAAACCGGCTATCGTTTGCGTGACTAATGCTTCATACTTCGAAACCTCTACATGACCTCCTAAACCGGTCATATTCTTGCGATAAAGAGCCATCATTAGCGCAGTACAAGCAGTCATTCCCGACAGGAATTCTGACTGGTAACCTCCTGCTCTCACTGGAGGGTTATTTTGCGGATCTTCAACTGGCCCTAAAATCCCATGAGCGTTTCCACTCATGTGAAAAATGGTCAAATCCGTAGATACCCATTTAGAGCGCGGGCCATTATGAAAAAAATCTGAAACCTCCAGATATATCAATTCCTTATTTATGGATTTGAGATATGTATAGGTATATTTTTTTTCAATACAGCTTTTAAAAACACCTCCTTCAATAACTATGTCTGCATTCCTTAATAACTTCTGAAAATCTTGCTCTCCTTCATCCGTATTCAGATCAAGGCTCACACTTTTCTTACCATTGTTTAAAGCTATAAACAAACCACTTTCAGAATGATCGTCACCTTTCTTAAAGGGACCCATTTTTCTGGATATATCTCCTGCGAGTTCCTCTACCTTAATAACTTCACATCCAAACCCAGACATGAGTTTTCCACAGTACGGTACTGAAATACCTCCGCCAATTTCTAAAATTTGTAAGTTTTCATACATAATCTATATTTACCCATCAATTACTCGTACAGGCAATGGAGAAAAGTGAGCTAACCTGGACTGGAAAGGATTGTATATCAGGAATACTCTACTCAATAAACTGATGAAACCCAATTAACCAAAACCCAGATATAATCCCCATGGAAAATATGAATTACACTACAGGGATGTGCACGTGACTCAGGAAAGCTCAGCCGCCTTAAATAATTTGAAAGTAATAGATCTATCCGTAGGCTATGCTGGCTCATATTGCACAAAAATACTCAGGGATCTCGGAGCGACTGTAATCAAAGTCGAACCCCCCGAAACTGGTGACGTAACAAGACAATATGGCCCTTTCTTAAACGACGAACCAAACATTGAAACCAGTGCCCCATTCCTCTACTTAAATGCCGGGAAAAAAAGCATTACTCTAGACGTATACGATCCCAAAGCTGTGGAAATTATCAAGGGCTTGGTTTCAACATCTGACATTATCGTGGAAAGCTTTCACCCTGGAACAATGAAATCTCTAGGGCTTTCATATGAAAGCCTGTCTGAATTAAATCCAAAAATTATAATGGCTTCTCTGACCCATTATGGTCAAGAAGGACCATACAAAGAGTACCTCGGTTCAGATATCACATCTTATGCGCTGAGTGGGTATATGTATTTAACTGGAGACGAAGATAGAGAGCCTCTTAAAGCAGGAGGAAGACAATCAGAATATCAATGTGGCCTATCAGGTGCTCTCTCAATTGTTGCAGCGTTAATAGGCAGATTATTTAACAACAGAGGTCAATATATAGACGTATCCGCCACCGAATCTCTCACAAGTACCTTTGATGGCGTTGGGTATTTCCGAACATATGAAAGAAGTGGAATAGAGCCTTTGAGAGCAGGCACACGTCTCATAGCAAGAGAACCTTCTGCTGCCTATCCATCACGATTGTTGCCCTGTAAGGACGGATGGGTGCATGTGCACTATTCTCCCAGTAACCCTGAAGGTCTCGCCTTTCTCACAGGCTCAGAAAGATTGGCCGAGAACGAAGTATTGGGAGAAATGATGGGTCATGCAGACGAGATAGACGAATTATTAACGACATGGCTCTCAAACCATACGAGGGAAGAAATACAAACCCTAGCGCAAGAAGTAAGAGTCCCGTTCACGATGGTTCAGAGTATTGATGAAACCCTAAATGACCCGCAAAACTCCTACAGGAATTTTTTTGTAGACATCGATCATTCACACGCTGGTATGCTGAAATACCCGACCTCGCCTTTTAGACTAAGGACCACTGAATGGATGACCGAATCTCCTCCACTACTTGGCCAACATAATCAGGAAATCTATATGGATACTCTTCAATTGACCGAAAAAGAGTACAAAAATCTTTCCGAGAACAGGATTATATAAATGGCAGATCTCGCATTAGGAAAGGTTAGGATAGCGGATCTCACAAATGTTATCGCAGGTCCTGTTTCAACCAGGGTTCTGGCTCAACTCGGTGCTGAGGTAATAAAAGTCGAATTACCCTGGGGACGAGCAATAGGAAACATTACCATGCACGCCAGTGGAAGTGGAAACAGACCCTATAATCAGGTCACATCATTCAATGAAGTAAACAGAGCTAAAAAAAGTATAGCTATGGATCTCACTCATGAAGAGGGTAGAAAAGCTTTCCTTGAACTCGTCAGTATAAGCGATATAGTCATACAGAATTATAGCCCCAGAGTAATGACCAACCTCGGATTGGATTATGAAAACCTACGAGCAATCAAGCCCGACATAATAATGATCTCCATGCCAGCTCTTGGATTGGAAGGACCTTGGAACCAATACATATCGTTCGGGCCAGGAACAGATGCATTAAGTGGGCTCTCGTCCGTTACCGGATATAAGGATGGTCCACCCCACAAACCAGGTAATTTTTATGCAGATCACAACTCAGCTTTCCATGTGACAACAGGCATAATGGCCTCACTTTACAAAAGATTTATTACAGGTGAAGGGCAACACATAGAAATAGTCCTGAGAGAAGCTACCATGTCAGTAATTGGAGAGCAGTTCATTTCATATCAACTCACAGGTAGAGAACCCTCGAGGACGGGTAATGAGGACTTAAATTTCTACCCGCATGGTATATATCCATGTAAAGGAAAAGATTCTTGGATTGCTATATCCATTGAATCAAATGACGAGTGGACAAAATTATGTACTTCCATGGAGTTGAAGGATTTTTTGAATGACACAAAATACCTCAGTGTCATAACTAGAAGAGAGCACAGTCCCACTATAGATGAGGCTATAAAATCATGGACATCCCAAAAAACTAGAAACGATGCGATGCATCAACTTCAAAATAATGGGGTACGGGCAGGGGCTGTTTCAAAAGCATCTGATCTCTTGGAAGATCCTCAATTAAAATCCAGGAAATATATCGATCATTTTGATCATCCTGATGCTGGGCCTTCCTCAAATCCAGGTCTGCCTTTCCAATTTTCAACAATGGACTCTGTTGAAGGTACAAGGGCTCCACTTTTTGCTGAGCATAGACAATGGGTGCTAGGTGATCTACTTGGATTTAGTGTATCGACAGTCAGGTCTTTGACTGAATCAGGGACCACACCAGATGTACCAATAGACAGAGTGTACAGCTAAAAACACCCTGATTTTTACCTCAAGGAGGAAAATATATGGCACTTATATTTGAAAAGAAAAATCATATTGCATACATAACTATAAACAGACCTGAAGCTATGAATGCAATGGACCCGGAAACGTACAGCGAACTATCACAAGCATGGATAGAAGTTAGGGACGATCCAGAAGTCTGGTGTTCCATAGTCACAGGAGCCGGAGATAAATCTTTTTCTGCTGGAGCTGACTTGAAGAAAACCATCCCGCGAGAGCCTGAAAAATGGGAACTCTGGCAGACTCAAGAAGAACAAATCTTGAACAGGGGATTAGAAGTTTGGAAACCAGTAGTTGCTGCGGTCAATGGATACTGCCTTGCGGGAGGAATGACGCTTCTCTTAGCAACAGACATAAGAATTGCCGCTGAACACGCAACATTTGGGCTATCGGAGGCAAAAAGAGGGATATTACCCGGAAACGGGGGGACACAAAGGACGATAAGGCAACTCCCCTACCCTGTGGCTATGTGGCTGCTACTTAGCGGAGAACGGATAGGCGCAGAAGAGGCTCTTCAACATGGCCTTATAAACGCGATAGTGCCTATGGAGAAACTTGTGGAGGAAGCCGAGGAAAGGGCACATGTGATATGCCAAAATGGTCCACTTGCAGTAAGAGCAATAAAAGAATTAGCAGTCAGAAGCCAATCAATGTCTTTAGAGCAAGGTTTACGTATGGAATTCATGATGCAATCAATTTTGAAAACGACTGATGACGCAAAAGAAGGGCCAAGAGCTTTTTCAGAGAAAAGAAAAGCTAATTTCCAGGGAAAATAGCAACTCTACCTAACCAAAAGAGGGAAAAATGACCGAACAATACGAATTGCCGGAAGAATTAAGACTCACGAGAAACTTAATAAGAGATTTTATAAAAAATGAGATAGTTCCTCTAGAAAGAGAAATACCCCACGATTCGATAACAATACCTGACGACGATTTTGAAAGACTTTCCAAACTTTCGAAAGAAATGGGTGTCTGGTGCACTGGAGTCGATGAAGAATACGGTGGAGCAGGTCTATCTTTATTTGCGAACGTAGTGATAAACGAAGAAATGGTTCAACATGCCGCAGGACTTTACTGCCCAGCATACGGAACAATGGGAACACCTCCCCCAGAAATCATATGGGCAGGAAGTGATTATTTGAGCCAAAAGTATGGAGTACCCACAGTAGAAAGTACTAAAAAAGGTTGGTTTGCAATAACAGAACCCAGTGGTGGATCAGATCCTGCTAGAGCTATCCAAACTACTGCGAGACGCGATGGAGACGACTGGATTATAAATGGAAGCAAGATTTTTATAAGTGGTTCCCCTTGGGGTGACTGGGGAATAGTTTTCGCCAGAACTGACCCCAAGACCAGGCGCGGGGTAACTGCTTTCGTTGTTGAAAACGACTGGCCAGGTCTAACCGTAGACCCTGTACCGGTTATGAGAGCATATTACCCAGGCCAATTATTTTTCGACGAATTAAGAGTGCCTAGTGAAAACGTTCTGGGAGAAGTAAACAAAGGATGGGACTTACTTGCTAACAAGTTGCTTGCCAGAGCAAGGATTCCCTACTCTGCAGCCAATCTAGGGGTAGCAGTAGCTGCCCATAAGATGGCAATTGAATACTCTAAAACCAGAGAAACTTTCGGCGCTCCTCTTTCAACAAGACAGGCCATTCAATGGATGTTAGTAGAAAATGAAATTGAGATTAGAGCTTGTAGATGGCTAATCTGGGAGGCTGCATGGCAATTTGATAACGGTGAAGATTTTAGACAAGCCGCCTCTGTGGCGAAATTACATTCAGCCGACACTCTAGGAAAAGTAGTAGACAATGCTATCCAAATCCATGGTGGATTAGGCGTTACAGAATGGCTACCACTGGAAAGATGGTATAGGGAGGCCAGAATTAGAAGAATCGGTGAAGGACCTACAGAGGTTCAAAAGATGTTGATCGCAAGAGAGATATTGAATCCCGGTGGTGTCCACGAATAAAGATGTTGATTTGGGAATTTTTACCTTAAAGGCGTAATCACCTGTTCCATCAGCCAGGCCATTTTTTCCATGAACTGGCTGATATCTGCCGACCTTGTGTCCAGAATTAAATGGCTGACCCCAAGGTCGGCGTATGTCTTAACATCATCAATAATTTGATGCGGGCTACCTGAAAATCTTCTTCTCACACCACCAGTCTCCAATTCTTTGTCATAGACTGGAGCCTTCATTGCTACTGTCAATTCAGCATAGTCACGCCCAACTTTCTTGCAATAGTCTTCCATATATCCAAGGTCTTCTTTTAGTTGTTTTGGCTCGAGTGGAGATGCCGGATTAGCTCCCACTGGATGCCAGGCATCACCAAAATTAACTGCTCGTCTAATGGCTGGCTTACTTTGCCCTCCTACCCATATTGGTGGCCCCGGTTCTTGAATAGGTTTGGGAGCAAATTGAAGAGGATTGAACTCGTAATATTCCCCTGAATAGCTTGGAGTTTCTTCTGTCCATAATGTTTTAAAAATACTCAGATACTCGTCAGAAACCTTACCTCGTTCCTTAAATGGTCTGGTGTCTAAAGCAACAAATTCCTCTTCCAACCAACCGACCCCCACTCCCACGATTAAGCGCCCATTAGACAACACGTCAATTGTCGACAACATTTTCGCTGTAAGGACTGGATTCCTGTGCGGGATAATCATCACGCTCGAAACTAGCTTTATTTTTTCAGTAGCAGCTGAGAGGAACGCTAATTCAGATATAAGTTCAAGATGTTCTCCAGTGCTCCCCCAGGGAACTTCTGACCCTACTGAATAAGGGTATTGAGATTTCGGATCTATAGGAGCTACAACGTGGTCACTAACAACCATCGAGTCATAGCCAAGAGACTCCGCATATCCTGCAATTTTCAAAAGAGGTTCCCTTTTCGCAAGAGAGCCAAATGTTGGGAGATAAAATCCAAATTCCATCTTACAAACCTTCAGTTCCTGTTCATATCGAAAAACGTTCCTGATAAAGGATCGAGATTAACATCTACATGATCAGTCAGAAAATCTAGGCATAATACCTTCAGAGAAATTTTCCATAACCATTTTAATTTTTTCAGTATTATCAGTGCTGACTGACAACACTAATTCTGAGACACCTAACTCTATATACTCTTCTATCGTTTCTATCAGTTGATCTTGATTTCCAACCATAGAACCCGAATAATTAGATGCTGGTGAATTCAACACATCAAGTTCATCTCTAACACTTATAGTCATTTCTTCATATTTTCTATTATTCCTGTCAAGCATAAGTTTAAATTCAGAGAGCCTTTCCGAAAGTTTTTTTGGTCCCACCCCTATAGGATGCCAACCATTACCATGTTTCGCTGCCCTTCTCATTGCCGGTCTACTCTGACCACCTATGTATATGGGAGGATGTGGCTTTTGAAAAGGCTTTGGGGAAAATTTAACACCTGAATAATTAAAATTTTTTCCTGAATATTCAGGCTCATTTTCAATCCAGAGATTCTTCATTATCTCTATAGCCTCATCTGCATAAGCTCCTCTGTTCTCAAAATCAGATCCAAGCGATTCGGACTCATGTTGAAGTGAACCAACACCTGCCCCAACAATTAACCTACCCCGACTCATAACGTCCAACGTGGCAAGAGACTTGGCAAGTACCAAAGGATTCAAATATGGAAGAACTAATACGGTTGTTCCGAGACGTATTTTTTCTGTTAGTGCTGCGACATAGGTCAGAACTGTAAGAGCATCGTAATAAGGTTTATCTCCCAGCCTATCAAGAATATATCCGGCATGGAGCACATGATGATTAACCCAGACTGAATCAAATCCCATCACCTCTGCTCTCAAAGCAACGTCAACAACGTCCTGAGGGTCATCTAAACCGTAATTGTGTGGAATTATAAAACCAAACTTCATGATACTTACCAGCGCCTTTTATTTAAGTGAATAAGAAGAAGATATCTCTTCCACAACACCATCTTCAATTAATTTTTTTAGATGAGTAGTCACATTGTTTTCAGCGGATGGCCTAAGTTTTTCATTAAGGTCAGGGGGATACATATCAGAAGTTATATCTGAAACCGAATTATGACCCTTTCGCAATGCCTCAAGAACTTGATTCTCCCTTCCTATTCTGTGGTCAAGCTGCCACTGAACCAGGCCTCCTCCTTTGGGCGGGGGAACTACGGGTCCATGAGCTGGACAAACAGTATCGTGCTCAAATCCCGTCAATAATTCCAAGGATTTAAAATAATCTGCCAGATCTCGAACAGATGTGGAACTAGCGCCTAACACCGCATCCCCAGTAAACATAACTCTATCTTCAGCCAGGTAGTAGCACACATGATCAACCTCATGCCCCGGGGTGAACAATGCAAGCAATGAAACCCCTCCACCTGTCTTGAGTTGTTCATTCGATTTCAACGGCACAACAATTTCATCATTGTCGAGTGTTTTTCGTAACCTATCGACTAGTTTTGGGTGACATCTAACCTGAGCTCCAGTCTCTTCCTGGACTCTATCCAGCCCCCCAGTATGATCTCCATGACCGTGGGTAATAACTATCGCCGTTATTTTAGGACTACCAAGTTCCCGATAGTAATCAATAATTGATTTTGTCCATTTTCTTTCATAATCCCCAGTATCGATCAATATCATTTCATCGGATGGATCTCCGACAAAAAAATTATTGCTACCTCCAGGATGAGCGGTCGCACCATCATCGATATGCATATTGAAAACGTGCTCAGTTATTTGCATAAAAATCCTCTTAATAAAAATAAAAACTTATTGAGCATGAACCTGCTTAGCTTCTTGCGGCTTTATATCTCCTGATCACTGAAACAGACCCGACAATGATAATAAAAACCGCTATCCCCCAGCCAGATAAGGATGGAATAGATATCGTGGCTTCCGGCTGACTAACAACGAATGTTAACAATCCTGACGACTCTCCGCCATCGTCATCCAAGACAGTAATAACAGAGTTATATGTTCCAGCTACCTGGTAAGTATGTGATGCTTCTACGTGGGTCTTCCGGACATTCGCTGAAGAAATTGTCCCATCACCCCAATCTACTGTCGCTGTATGGGTATCTCCTGACGCATCCACAAAATTAATTGCACTCATAGAATTTTGGCCAGCTACCAAAACCTTCGTAGGATTTTCAATTATTACTGTGGGATTAGCATTCAATATAGTTGCAGCTGATGAACTCGAGTCATGCATATTTTCGGCATCCGTTACAGTTACAGTCACATTGTAGAAACCATTATCACTAAATGCATGCGCACCTGTTACATATCCTTCAGCAACAACACCTGCGCTCTGTGTCCCATCACCCCAGTCGATTATGGATGAGTGGGTCTGTGATTGAGGAGAGGAGTCTGCAAATTGAACGGAGATATTAACTTCATCTCCCTCAACTGCGGGCGGAAGAGAAAAATTACCGACAACCGGTGGAGAATTATCAACATACATGATCATTTGAGTCGAGGTAGATCCTCTGTTTCCGGCGATGTCAGTGGACACCGCCTCTATTCTATAAAGACCATCAGAGAGCTGTGGTGAAGTAAACGAATAATTATTTGAGGATATAGCAGTTGTCCCAATTTCAACAAAATTTCCGTAGAGATTCACAGTCCCATTTTCTGAAGATGTTCCAGAAAAAGATGGAGTTCTGTCTATCGTAACATTGTCATTAGAAACGTTTGAGTCACTAGAGCTAATAAGATCGGGCTTTCCAGAGCTCGGCCCTACCGTATCAATAATTACATTAATAGAAGAGGAACTAGATGTGTTCCCCGCGGCGTCTGTTGCACTCGCCGTTACGGAATAAGTACCATCTGACATAGTCCCTGAAGGGGTGAATGTCCAATTACCCGACCCGTTAGAATTCATGCTACCAATCGAAATTGCGTTGGCCAGTAGGCTTAGTGATATATTGCTTTCAGAAGTACCCGTAAATGTTGGTGTTTGGTCATTGGTGACATTGTCACTACTAGACAATCCCGAGTCACTCTGAATGGAAAGATCTGGATTACCTACCGATGGAGAAGTCGTATCGATATTAAGGGATAATGCCCCGCCAACTGCACTTTGATTACCTGCGGCATCCGTGGAAAATGCCGTTATTGACCTAGTCCCTTCAGTAAGCAACGAGGTTTCCAGTAACCAATTCCCCTGGCCATCAACCTGCCCCGATCCTATAGCTGAAGCTCCAATCTGGATTGTTATTGCCTCATTTGCATCTGCAGTCCCGGATAAATAAGGAGTGGTATCAAAAGTAATGTCGTCAGCGTTCGACTCACCAGTGTCAGAAGCAGCAATGAGATCAGGCACAGAAGGTACTGACGGAGCAATGGTATCAACAGTCAAAGATGTATACGGGGATACAGCACTCACATTTCCTGCAAGATCCGTGACAGTAATACCTATTGGATAAGTTGCGTCATTCAAAGTCGCTGAAGACTGTATGCTCCATGCTCCACTGCCATCGGCAGTGCTCTCTCCCAGAGCTAACATTCCGCCAAGAGTAAGATTTACCTTAAATCCAGCCTGTGTAGACCCTGAGAAGGTAGGTTTGGAAACATTAGTTAAATCATCAGTGTCAGAAATGCCCGAATCACTGGAAGGTTGTAAATCTGGGGCAGTCGGAACACCGGGAGATTGAGTATCTACGGTGATGCCAATAACAGAGGAGCTATTGCTCACATTTCCTGCTGCGTCAGTCGCTTTAACTACCAAGGGATAATATCCATCCGTTACAGCCGGAGACAATGTATAGATCCAGTTGCCTGAACCATCAACCACCGAGGTATCAACAATACTATTACCAAGCCAGATGGAAATTGAAGAATTAGCTTCCGCTGTTCCCATTGAACTGGGCGTATTATCAGCGGTGTTGTTGTCTGAATTAGAAGATCCGGTGTCACTGTTAGGATCTAGGGATCCAGTTGGTGTGTTGGGTGCTGTAGTATCCAATACAACAGTTAAAGATCCCGAAGAAGAACTTAGATTACCGGCGAGGTCAACACCTCTTGCTGTTACTGAATGAGTGCCTTCAGGAAAGGTTGAAGTATAGAATGACCAATTCCCTGCACCATCCACATGATCCATCGCCATCGATGTCGTTCCAGCCCTCAATATTTCTACAATAGTATCCGGGTCAGCTGTACCGGAGAATTTTGGATCCGGTTCATTGGTTATGTTGTCACTATTAGATGCCCCTGTGTCTGTATTTGCATCAAGATCCGGTACCGATGGAACAGAGGGTGCTGTTGTATCCAAAACGATTTGTAGCTGCGAAGAATGAGAACTCTCAGTACCTACAACATTCAAAGAAGTGGCCGTGATTGAATGGGTACCTTCCGGTATAGAATTTGATGTTATTTGCCAAATCCCTGAACCATTTGCAGTACCGCTGCCTATTAAGGTACTACCGCCCCTGTATATCCTGATAGTAGCATTGGCAGTCCCGGTACCCACAAACATAGGAGTAGAATCTTGAGTGAGATCATCATCATCCTGGTATCCACTATCGCTACCCTGATGTAGATCTGGAACTGAAGGAGTAACAGGCGCACCCGTACTAATAGTCAATTCCAAACTAACTGACCCAATGCTCACATTTCCAGCAGCATCAACAACCTGTGCATACAGGTCATATGTGTCATCAAGCAATGCAGAAAGAGTTTTAGTCCAGTTACCAGACCCGTCTACAGAAACCACCGCAAGTAGCATGTCTGGCGTTCCTGAATAATACAATTTAAGTATCCCGTTTGCCTCTGCTGTTCCACCAATCGTGGGAGTTGAGTCAGACGTGAAATTATCAGTGTCTGAGGAACCCGTGTCGCTAGAAGCATCCAAATCAGGAATTGATGGAGCTGATGGAACGCCAGTATCAATAACTACTGACAGGCTATCTGATGCAGCACTTACATTTCCTGCGGCGTCATATGTCTTTGCTGTTATGGAATGCGTACCATCGGGTAGTGAAGAAGATCCGACAGACCAGCTTCCTGATCCATCCGATGAAGAACTTCCTATAGAAACGCTTCCAGCCCTGAAAACTTCAATAGTGGTGTTAGGGAAAGCACCCGTACCATTGAAGGTCACTGAAGTATCGCTTGTATTGTTATCAGAATCTGAAACACCGGAATCATTTCCACTATCAAGATCCGGGACAGAAGGAGCATTGGGGGCAGAAGTATCAAATGTAACTGTAAGTGCCCCAGAGGCGGAGCTGACATTACCGGCAAGATCTGTTGCCTTTGCAGTAATATCATACGCTCCATCAGCACCAATAGATGAAGTTACAGACCAGTTACCTGATCCATCAGCCATACCACTGCCGATCGATACATTTCCATCCCTAAATAATTCTATGGAAGCATTTGCCTCAGATGTTCCTTCACCTGTTGGAGTCATATCATTAGTTAGATTGTCAGAGTTGGACGAACCAGTATCACTAGCATTCTGGAGATCAGGGGTAGACGGAGCGGAAGGAGCAGTCGTATCAATTGTCACCGACAAAGCGGATGAAGCAGCACT
>CAYFIW010000034.1:0-15604 GCA_964343265.1 uncultured Dehalococcoidia bacterium
CCGTATGGCGTTGTCAATCGAACAGTCCTAATTGTCTTTCTTTTACAATTTCTGATCCATTGGTTGGATGTTGAGCTACAGTCTTTATAGGGTTTGTGAGTTCAAGTAGTTTTTTGAAATCTTTTTCTAGTCTAGGTCTTAGCGAAGGATTGTATAAAGCCGCGGCAGGGTGGTACATAGGCAAAATATTCATGCTGTTCCATTTCCTCACTATACCTCTAGATTGGGTAATTGTCTCACCAGGAAAGAATTTACCAAATGAAAATCTGCCCAGAGTCACAATTACTTTGGGAGATAATGCCTCAATTTGTGCGTCAAGATGAGTTGAACATGCTTCAATTTCGTCATTTTGCGGGTCTCTATTTTTAGGAGGTCGGCATTTTACCATGTTGGTAATAAAAACTTTATCTCTGTCTAGACCAATCGAATTGAGCAACTGGTCTAACAAGTTACCCGCCCTCCCAACGAAAGGGTGCCCAGTTTTATCTTCGTTAAGCCCAGGGGCTTCTCCAACAAACATTATCTGAGCTTCTCTGGCTCCGGAGCCCGGTACCGTGTTTGTTCTGGTTGTACTTAGTCTACAAGAAGTGCAATTAGAAACTCTCGAGGCGATTTCTTGCAAATTTGTATAAGGTGTCATTAGGAATAGCTTTTTAAACACTTAAAGGGTTTATGGGATTATGGCTACGGATTTAGATCGTATCAGCGTGAATCTATTAGGGTCAATCACTACAATCGACAAAATTATATAATCAGGATATTACAATGTATCTTGATCGACGGGACCAAAATATATAGATTGGGAAGAATAAAGATACAATTATTATGGGGTTTGAATGACTAAGAAATTTGGAATATTTGGAGATCCCCTCTCTCATACTTTATCGCCGATTTTGCACAATGCTGTCTTTGATTATTTGAACATGGATGCTACATATGAAGCTTGGGAGGTATCTCCTAAAAATTTGAAGACCGAGGTTGAAAAATTAAGAAGGCAGCCATATATTGGGGCGAACGTAACCATCCCACACAAGGTTGCTGTCATGGATTTATTAGATGAAATCGAACCTCAAGCGAAGCAGATAGGATCAGTAAACACTGTGCTAGGTAAAGAAGGTATTCTGTCCGGATTTAACACTGACACATTGGGCTTAGTTAGATCTTTGAAAGAACATGGTGAATTTGATCCGCAAGGTAAAAATGTTTTGGTAATTGGGGCCGGTGGAGCTGCTAGAGCGGCTGTTTTTTCTTTATTGAAGGAAGGAGTACGGTCAGTAACAATAAAAAACCGGACTTTTAGTAGGTCGAGTTCCCTGGCAAAAGAATTTTCGAAACTTGGTGAAGTTACTGCAGCCCAAGTTTCTGATACTTCTCTTGATCTTTTTAATGCTAATATAGATTTGATATTAAATTGCAGCTCTGTGGGCATGAAGAATGGTCCTGATGAGGCATCTTCTCCATTAAAAGCAGATCAAATACCATCATCTTCTTTGGTATGCGATATGGTTTACAATCCTCCAATAACACCTTTGATGAAACAGGCAAACCTATCTGGGGCATCTGTTCTTGGAGGATTGCCAATGCTAATTTATCAGGGAGCTGCATCTTTCGAATTAT
Organism: uncultured Dehalococcoidia bacterium; assembly: GCA_964343265.1. Lineage (GTDB taxonomy): Bacteria > Chloroflexota > Dehalococcoidia > Lucifugimonadales > UBA826 > CAYFIW01. The sequence goes on from CAYFIW010000034.1 coordinate 1,618, forward strand.
GGACTGACCACCCTGCTCCTATTCAAGTCATGTTTAGAGCCGCGGAGAAAGCTTTGTGGTATTAATTAGCATCATCTTGAGCTTTTTTCTGAAATTCATATAGTAATGTGATAGCTTCTAATGGAGTTATCGACATAATGTCTAGATTTTTCAGATCATCAACAAATGCTGGATTTTGTGTAATTAATGGGAGTTGAATTTCTCTAGTAGAGTTATTCTCTTCACGACTTATATCTAAAAGATTCTGGTTTTCTAAATCTGAAAGGACAGACCATGCTCTTGTGATTACGTTGCTTGGTAGGCCGGCGAGTCGTGCCACGTGTATACCGTAGCTTTTGTCTGCTCCTCCTGGCAAAATGTTTCTCAAAAAAACGACTTCGCCTTTGTTTTCTGAAACGGATACATGCAAGTTTTTTACACGAGGGAGTGTATTAGCAAGATTTGTTAGTTCGTGATAGTGAGTGGCAAACAATGTTTTGCAGCCTAGCCCTGGATGGTTATGGATATGTTCAGCAACTGATTGTGCTATGGCTAGACCGTCATAAGTACTAGTTCCTCTGCCTATTTCATCTAGTATGATTAACGATTTTTTTGACGCTTGATTTAGTATAGATGCGGTTTCTATCATTTCAAGCATGAATGTAGATTGCCCTACAGTTAGATCATCTTGTAGGCCCACCCTAGTAAAAATCCTATCTACCATGCCTATTCTTGCTGACTGGGCGGGGACATAGCTTCCTATTTGGGCCATCAATGTGATAAGTCCAACCTGTCTCAAATAGGTTGATTTCCCTGACATGTTGGGCCCGGTTAGTAGTACAACTTGAGTTTCCTCTATGTCAAGATTTGTGTCATTTGATATGAAAGACCCCGTTTCCACAATTCTTTCTATTATTGGGTGACGACCACCTTCGATTTGGAGGACACCTGAGTTGTCAAGCAAAGGTCTTACATATCCATATTCTTCTGCTACAGTAGCTAACGATATTAATACGTCAAGATTTGCTATTATTTCTGAAGATTTCAGGAGGGCGGTAACTGAGTGTGAAACTTGATCGCATATTTGTCTAAATACCCGTGTTTCTATTTCTCCGATTCGTTCGCTTGCTGCAAGTATTCTTGCCTCACATTCTTTCATTTCAGGAGTGATATATCGTTCTGCTGAGACTAAGGTTTGTTTACGTATGTATTCCTGCGGCACTGAATCAAGGTTTGAATTGCTTACTTCAATAAAATAGCCAAATACTTTGTTGTAGCCTACTTTTAACGATTTTATGCCCGTTGTCTGACGCTCCCTTGATTCCATTGTCGTCATGTAATTCCGAGCTGATTCTGACTCTTTACGCGCCTCATCAAGTTCACTGGAAAATCCAGATCTTATCGTTTTCCCATCACCTATTGTCGTTGTAGTTTCCTCGCTTATAGCATTGGATAATAGAGCGGCTAATTCGTCGTGATATGAGAGCCCTCTCAGCATCGATTGAAGATTCGGTGATTCATCTTTGCCCAGAATTATCTCTTTAATGACAGGGAAAGTATTTATACTATGTGAGATTCCTGACAAATCCCTAGGTGATGCGCTCTTATGTAGTATTTTTGTACACAGTCTTTCGAGGTCCGATATTTTTTTAAGAGAATCTTTAATTTTCTCTTTTTTGGGTCTGTTGTTTTTAAACCATTCAATAGTTTCATACCTGTTATTTAGTAGAGGTATATTTAATACTGGTTGGCTGATCCAACTTCTCAACATTCGTCCACCCATGGGAGTATTCGTGCGGTTCAATACGGCAAATAAGGATGCTTGCTTTGAGTCCCATCTGCCGCCCACAAAGAGTTCTAAATTTCGTCTGGTCTGTTCGTCGAGTACCATGAAGTCTTCAGTGGAATAGGTCGACAGCGAAGTTAGAGATCGGAGTGATTGTTGTTCATGATCTCTTACGTATTGGATTATGGCCGCTGCGGCATCCACCGCTAAAGGCATTCTTTCCACCCCAAACGATTCCAGGGTATTAACTGAAAAATGATCTGTAAGGACTGATGTAGACCATGTTGAACTAAAATTGTCATCATTGACTTTTGTTACTGTGCAGTTAGCGTTATTTAATATTGTAGAGTCCATAAACTTGGTTGGAACGATTAACTCTTTTGGAGATAATCGGGCTAATTCCAGATCTACCCTTGATTCATCCAATTGAGTTATTGCAAATGTGCCAGTGGTTATATCTGTATGTGCCAGTCCAGCTTGTCCATCTTTAATCAACAAAGCTGCCAAGAAATTATTTGTTTCACCCTGTAGTAGGCTTTCTTCAACAATGGTTCCAGGAGTAATTATTCTTATGACTTCTCGGTTCACTATTCCTTTTGAAGTTGATGCGTCACTAGTTTGTTCGCATATAGCAACTCTATGGCCATTTTCGACAAGTCTAGGTAAATAAGTTTCTAAGGAGTGAAAAGGGATTCCTGCGAGAGGTATTTTGGTTCCTTTACCCATTTCACGCGTTGTTAATGCGATTTCAAGTTCTTTTGCCAATATCTTTGCATCTTCATCAAAAGTTTCATAGAAATCGCCCATTCGAAAAAGAAGAAGATCGTTTTGGTGCTGAGCTTTAATATCAAGGTATTGTTTTCTTGCTGGTGTGGTCATGGGTGGTGCTATGTCAGATTATAAATTTTCCGTTAACCAAATCTATATCATTTTGAAAGTTAAAACATGACACTAGGAGAATCTTGTCATAACTTACCCAATATTCTAATAAGTCTACCAGCCGAAATGACTTATTTATATGAACACCCACTAGAATTAGTAGGTATTCATAAAGGAGGTATCTTTTAGTTACTGATTTCTATTGTTATAGAAGCCAGTTCTACTAATCGTCTTTCCAGAATCGTTCTTCTAAAAACTCAAAGCCTAACGGAACTACTTTTTGTTTAACATCCTCAATCATTCCAGGATGTCCGCAGGCGTAAATCATTGTATCGGTAGTCTCTAGTCCGAACTCGCTTATTTTAGATTCAACGATATTGTTAACTCTACCTTTTTCGCCGTTCCATGACTCGTTTTTATTTTCTGTTGGCCTACTTACCGTCGGCACAAAAGTTAGTAAGTCGGGGCGCTCCTTGGATATAGCAATAAACTCGTCATCATAAACAAACTCATCTTGATAGCTTGCTCCTTCAAGGACGTAAAAGTGATGCCCATTCATATTAGCCTTAATATAATTCCTAACAAAACTTACGTAGGGTACTACTCCAGTCACAGTCGATACCAGCAACTGATTCTTTTTTTCTTCTTTAAAAGTAAAAATACCTTTTGCTCTGGGTCGTATGGTTACTTTATCTCCTTCATGCAGGTTCCATAAAATAGGTGTAAGAACGCCACCTTCCTTAACTGGTACCAGTTCTATGAATAGTTCGATGTGTTCTTCATGTGGAGCGGACGCTATTGAGTATGCCCTTTCAATCCCATTATGGCCTATTGTGCAGTATTGACCCGGTTTAAAATTGTAACCATCTGGTTTCTCCAGCCATACGATGGTGAGATCTTCTGTTTTATCTTGTCTCTCAATTATCTGAATTTCCGCTAAAGGAGGCTTGTTAATTATTTTTTTAGTGGCCATTCATTCTCCATATTTTTTAATATCCTGTACTGGCTCTATTCTTTTTCTACTCGGACCTGTTTCACTTCCAGTGCCTGTATCTTGAGCATCGGATCCTCATCCTTACTTGCTGTCAATTCCTCTACCAAACTTCCAAACAGACTCGTTGAAGCCACCAGGCCCCTATGCAATCCGTTTAAGTGAGCAGTGCCCTTCCTTTCAAAATCTTCACCGATTAATTTTATTTTGTCGCCCTCTGAGATTCCCTTATTTAGTGCGTCCTGTTCATTTAATTCAATTATTTCTGTTCGTGTTATCGAATGCATATTATCTATAATTGATATATTCGCTTCCCTGTCTGGTTCGTGCAATACGCGACCAGGTACATATGACAATGGGAATTGAGAATCGTGATTATCCGTATCGATCGAGGCCAACGTTAGAGGCTGGAAGCTATATTTATCTGGCCCCGGATATTCCCAAATTTGACCGGATTTTTCTATTTGTTTGATATCTAGGCTATTGTATTGTTCAACGGTAGCTTGCAATTCCTCAAATATTTCTAGCTCATTGCTAAAGTCAAAAGATGAGCTTCCGAGTCTTTTAGCAAGTTGAGATATTATTCTCCAGTCCTCGTCTGCATCCCCTGTTGTACCGATAGCCTTTCTGACTTTGTGAACTCTTCTTTCCATACTAGTGTAGGTTCCTGATTTTTCTGCAAACGTTACAGAAGGGAAGACAATATCCGCTTTAGAAGTTAATTCGTTTTCGAAAGTGGAGTGCACAATTAGTAATTCAGCCTGGCTTACAGTCTCTTCGAGACTACCTAATTTCGAATCAGAGTAGGCGATATTATCTCCTATTATCTGAACTGCTTTAATCTTTCCTTTGGAAATTGAGTCAGACAGGTTAACAATTCCGACCCCATCTTTTAAAGTTGTTTTATACCCTGGATCTAGATTTGGCACGCATCCAACGTCTCTTGAACCTTGTTGATTGGCCCCTGGGAATAGAGGATATAGACCAGCTGAGGGTTTATCTATATTACCGGTCAACAGAACTAAGTTTACCAATGCTTCTACCGTTTTCGGTTGAAGGCTTTTATCGATAGTGTCTAGGCTATATAGGACCGACGAGGCTTCTGCTTTGGCAAATAGCCTTGCGGCTTCTCTTATAGAATCCTGTGACAATCCTGTGAGTTCGGAAATTTTTATTAAATCAAAATCCCATATAGAGTTTCTAAGTCCTGAGAAACCTTGGCAATTTTCTGTTGAGAACTCGTGATCCTCTAACGATTCGTCTAGGATAGTCCTGATTATCCCCCCAATCAGATGACTTTCCGAATTCAGTTTTGGGCGTAACCATAAATCTGAATATCTGGTTAGTTCAGTTTCTCTTTGATCGATTACGATCAGCTTTGCACCCCTGGAAACTGCTTGTTTTATTGGGACAGAAGCAACATTTTGATCTTCAGTGATATTTGAGGAGACTACCAAAATACAATTTGAGTCCAGTAATTCCCAGATGCGTGATGTTGATCCTTGGATCCCGATCATAGATTCAAGAGGCTCAACCAAAGCAGGATTTGTGTTTGATGCGACATCTACGTTGGGGGAGTTCATGACCTGACGGGCAAACTTTTGAGCAACAAAATTGTCCTCGTTAGTTCCCCGGTCAGATGCCACAATTGCATAATCTCCGTTTTTGTAATTTGACAGTCTCTCCGACGCATAATCCAAGGCTTCTGGCCAAGTGGACTCAGTTAATATACCGTCTTTCCGGATTAATGGCTTGGTTAATTTTTTCTTATGATTTACAAAATCCAAACCGAATTTACCTTTAAAGCAAGCCATTCCATGATTTGCTTCGGCCTCTCGAGAGGGTATCGACCGTACAACCTTGTTTCGTTTATTTACGTCCAGATCTAATTGGCAACCAACGGGGCAGTGTGGGCAGGTGGTAGAAATTTGCTTTTCCGCTTTGTCCCATTTGTAGTCTCTTTCAACGATCGCTCCAGTAGGACATACATCTATACAAGCGCCACAGAATTCGCAACCTGATTCTAGAAGAGAAATCCCCTGAGAGGTTCCTATAATGCTCCTTCCTGAACGCTCCTTTAGCGTTATAGCTCTATCACCCCTAACCTCATCACAGGCCCTTACGCATCGTGAACATACTATGCACAAGTTCATATCCATATCCCAATATGGGTCTTTTACATCAAGTGGTAGATGACGATTGTTGTAGGTAAGCGGAGTAGTTAAGTCCATCTCCATATACCGTACTGTATCTTTTAGTTCACATCTTTCATTTTTAGGACATGTGACACATCTGTCATTTACAGTAACGTGGCGAAGGCAAACGTCAGTTGGTCCACACAGATCAATACGATGACAGTTAAGGCATCCATGCGGATGTTCAGATATAAGAAGTTCCATTATGCCTTTTCTGAGGTCTACGATTTCGTCAGTATTGGTTTCTACCTTCATACCTTCCGAAACTGGTGTGGTGCAGGATGCCGGGCTTCCTGGAAGTGCTCTATAACTTCCATCTGGTGTTGGCGCCTCTGCTTTAACCACACACATTCGGCAGGCCCCGTAGGGTTTCATTCCTGGGTAATAGCAGAGGTAGGGGATGTATAATCCATTGTCCATGGCAGCTTGTATAATCATGCTTCCTGGATCAGCTTGAACTTCTATACCATCTATCGTCAGATTAATTTTATCTGCCATTCTTAATCTCTCCAGCCGCGAAGTCAGTTGCATATGGTCTTGTGTTTTTTGGTACGATTTTCGGCGAATTACAAGCGTCAGTTGGACATTTGCCTTCAACAATATGTGAGCGAAAATCATCTTCAAAATGCGTAATGGCAGATCTGATCGGTCCGAAACCCAGTTGACCATGACCGCATAGAGACCCAGCTTCCATGGTACCGCCTATACTTTTCATTAGATCCATGTCACCAGGCTTACTTTCAAAATTCGCTATTCGTTCTACTATTTCCAAAAGATGTTCCATTCCTAATCGACATGGAAAACACTTTCCACATGATTCAAATTGGCAGAAAGCTACTAGAACTCTGGTTAGGTCTACGGCACAAACTTTATCGCTGCCCACAATAATTCCACCGGAACCGAATATTGCTCCTGCTTCCCTCATTTCGTCAAAATCAATATGAATGTCTCTGCTGTCTGGTCCCAATACACCACCTAAAGGTCCACCTGTTTGAAGTAATTTAAGTGACCTACCTTCGGATACTCCACCTCCTAGGTCGTCTATAACTTGACCCAGGGTCATTCCCATTGCGACTTCGTATAGTCCAGGCTTGTTGACGTCGCCACTAAGACAAACGATGGCTGTTCCAGTACTTCTGTTCACGCCTATTGAAGAGAACCAATCTGCACCTTTTGAAATTATTTCGGGGGCGTATGATAGTGACTTTACGTTATTTATGTTACTGGGCTTACCCCATACACCAAAGGCTGCAGGAAACGGTGGGCGATACCGTGGCATTGATCGTTTTCCTTCAACAGCCTCCATCAAAGCTGTTTCTTCTCCTGCTACATACGATTCACCTGTTAGTGCGACTTCAACGTCAAAGCTGAAGTCGCTTCCAAATATATTTGGACCCAAGGCACCAATTTCATATGCTTCTTTAATAGCCTTTTCCGTTCTGTCTATTGGCCCGTTATGTCCATGGCGTATGAATACTATTCCGTTTGTTGCTCCAGTAGCATATCCCGCTATGGCGAGACCTTCTATAAGGGTATGTGGATCACTCTCTAATATTCCTTTATCGTTGTAAGCCCCTGGGTCTCCTTCCTCACAGTTACACAGAATGTATTTTGTTGGACCTGGAGAACCGACTAGAAAACTCCATTTCACACCAGTAGGAAATGCAGCGCCCCCCCTGCCGCGTAACCCAGAATTCTTCACTTCATCGATCACCTCTGATGGCGACATCGTAGATATAGCTTTATTTAGACCGCTGTATCCATCATTGGCTATATATTGAAGAATGTCAGCAGGAGCGACGTGCCCTGCGTTCCTTAGTGCCACTCTATTCTGAAGTTTTATTCCTGGGATCGAGCTTAGAGGCGTTACCCCAATGTCAGTGATATCTTCATCACCCATATAACCGAGTATTTTGTCCTCGGGTATAGAATTGTCGATTAGGTAAGATTGAACGATATTAGGAATTTCTTCAGGAGTAACATTTTTGAAAAATAACCTTGGGTGATCTTTCTTTTTTATGTCAATTATTGGTTCGGCATAGCAGAGACCGATACATCCAACCTCATCAACATTTGCATCGACATTTAGACTGTTTAAGGTTTCTAAAATAGTTTTTTTAACCCGAAATGCTCCAGCTGCGTGTCCACACATCGCACTTCCCACTCGAATCAGAGGAGTGTTGCCATAGGCGCGGTCATTCCAGTGAGCATCTGCTTTTTCTTTAATACTTTCGTAAGTCAATTTGTTACGACCGCCATTTTATTTCGCTATGGATTTAATGAGAGCTATCGTCTGAAGACATATTTTTGATCAAATCTACAACATATTCAGGGTTAACTTTACCAAAGAGTTCGTGGTTTAGATTTACGACTGGAGCTTGTGAACAGGCTCCTAAACAAGTATTAAATCTGAAAGATACTCTTCCGTCAGAGGTGTCTCCTTCTGTCTCCAGACTTAGCTCATTGAGCACTTTTTCCAAGATATTAGCCGCTCCAGCAAGATGGCATGTTGGACCCCAACATACTTCAACGCTATGGTCACCAGGGGGCGTAAATCTAAAGTTCGGGTAGAAAGAAGCCACCCCGTAAACAGCGTTTTTAGAAGTGTCCATTTTTACAGCTACTTGCTCTATTGCTTCATCAGGGATATACCCGATTTCATCTTGAATAGCGAGCAGAGAAGAAAGCACTGTCACGGTAGGGCGTTTCTGGTTTTGTATGGCTATGTTAATTCGATCGACTAGGCTATCAGTTTCTGGTGCCAAAGATGTCCACCCTCACCTTCGTAAAAATCTTCACAATCATAGCACAGCGGATATACATGGACAATTGAATTCTACGCGAAATTTTTGATGGCGATATCTGCTACTTCCCGACCCATTTTGACACTGTAATTTGTACCTCTGTCTTCCGGATAGATCTGTGTTGTGTTTGCCAAATACAAATTTGATATTCCAGTTGAATGTGGAGGAATACTCGACGAATAGTTTTTACCAATGATCGGTTGTGCACCGTCTATCTTAAAATGATATTTATCCAATATCCACGACTCTTCGAAATTTGGATTTATTTTTCTGAGATGAGAGAGATAATTTTCTAGAAGTTTCTGTTCGCTCATTTGGTACATGGCATTATCTATAGTGAGATAATTTGAAAGATAGACTATGTGTTTACCGCCGTAGTTTTGTGTGCCAACCAAGTTAGTGTGTTCGATTACTCCTACAAACGGTACGTCCCGATCTGCTATGTTTAGCCAGTATATGTTAGACAATGGTCGGTCGAGAACAAGTATAAGCAAGACTGCAGACATGTAAGATACGGTAGCCAATTTTCTTCTGTAATCTTCACTGAGTCCCTCGGTAATCCTATTAAAAACTTGTGACGGGGTGGTTGCAATTACGACGTCATATTTTTTGAAGGAATTATCTTTGCCTACCTCAATTCCTTCAACATTATTAGAACTCACCTTGATTTTATTTACTGGAGTAGACATCACGATGTTGGCTCCCTGTGAAATTGTTTTATTCAACAGGGTTTCAAAGACTTCTTTAAAACTGCCACTAGGGTATCCAAGCATTTCTTTTGAAATGCCTTTTCTTGATGCAAAGCGGGTATTCATTTTTCCCCATACCCATGCCATCCCAACTTCCTGGTAATGGTTTTCTCCAAATTTGCCTTTCAGCATGGGTTCCCAAAAAGCTTTGAAGGCTTGTGGCCCTGCATTTTTCTGCAACCAGTCCACTGCAGTTATATTTTCAACTTCTGTCCAGTTTTTTATAAACCGTATTCTCAGTGAGGAAAGACCGAGCCTGATTCTGTTGAAAGGAGATAGTGGCGTGTATTTAAGTAAATCTATAGGGGATGAGAACTTAAAAATTTTTCCTCCTGATAAAGTTCCAACAGTAGAAGGAAACCAATTAATAGTTTCTCCAAGGCCGATTTCTTTGCATAATTCGATAATGTCTATATCGCTTGTGAACCAGTGATGATAGCCTTTTTCCAAAGGAAATCCATCGATATCAAAAGTAGATGCGTGGCCCCCTACAAAATCATCCCGTTCGTATATTGTGACGTCGTGGTTTTTTTTGGTGAGATAATAAGCAGCTGTAAGGCCTGTTGCTCCGGCTCCGAGTATAGCTATCTTCATTTGTTATTCCGTTTTAGAGCTTTGGTTTTTTATTTTTGATAAGGATAGGAGACTTATCCCATCTAACCATAAAAAAATCTGTCCCAGTATTATCATTGATAGCAGCAAACAAGAATGAGTTATAGTCGCGAAAGCTGCAGCATCAGGTCTTTCAACTGTACCATGCGGCATCAGCACCAAAGTTTCTCGTGCAATCAATTCGAATAATCCTACACCGCCTGGAGCTAATGGTATGGATGAACCTATGTTGGTGATTCCTGTCACGAGTATGGACGCTGAAAATGTAGAGATTATGCCGTCAAAATACGTATTAAGGTCCAGACTTAGAGCTACGAATAAAAACAAGAAAGTTTCACAAATCCAAATTGGGACAGAAAGTATCAGTACTTTCATTATCATTGAAATGCTTCTGAGTGACTCTAATCCATCAAAAAGTTTTTCGGAAAGATCTATTAATTTTAGATGTAATTTCTGGGGGATAAATTTATTTAATAAATATAATGATTTCTCAGCCTTTTTTCGGAATAATGCAATGAATATTAATACACCAAATAATGTACAGAATGGAGCAACAAAGATAAAAACCAAAAAGGGTTCAGGGATTTTTGATAGAGATGATAGACCGTGAACGGTATCTCCTAAAGGTATGAAAATCGAAGTGATTCCTATCAAGAATATTAAGGCCAAAGCATCTAATATCCTTTCAACGAAAATCGTGCTCAATCCTGTAACAGTGCTTACGTTCTCTCTTTTACTTAAATAATATCCTCTGACCAATTCTCCTAGCCTGAATGGCAAAAGATTGTTTGCCATATAGCCGACTACCACAACTGGATAAAGTCTTGAAGAAGTTATGTTTTTCGTTGTAACTAATAAATATTTCCACCTTAATGCTCTAAACCAAATACTAAGCATATAGATCAGGATACCTGGTAGTAAATATATATAAGCTGCCCTTTTAAAGGCCGACGCCATAAGGTGAAAATCAGAGGTGTAGAAAAATACCACTAGAAGTAATAATCCTAGTGATGATGCCACTATGAATTTAGTTAACATATTTGCAATATATTATTCATTTGGGAGATCGTATTTCATCTGATCTTAAATCAATTTCTGGAAAGTTTTCTTTGGTATATAAATAGGCATCTTCACTCCCTATGTTTTCCGATACTCCGTCTCTATAAAACCAATAAGACAGTAGCCTATGCCAAGAGTCTATATCCGATATGCTTCCAGCGATTTTTTTGATGCTGACTTCTCTGTATGTGTATTCTGGAAACCACCACCTGTGAGGGATAATAACGCCGTTTTTAAACCCGCTAGACATTATTCGATCGGAACTGACCTCGTTGTTGGAAGAGTGGACCAGTATAACGTCGGCGGTTATTGTTCGCTCAATAGGTCCAGAGTTGTAAATCGGGTAGCCAATGTTGGGACGGTTTCTTAGATACCATGACCATGGCCAGGTAAATCCGTTTGTTTGGTCTATTTGTATATTAGTAGACAGGTTCATCTTATCAAAAGCTTCCGCCACGGTTTTAAGATCAGGTGATGTTTGAGTGTATACGATCATCTCAACAGGTATGTCAGCGTTTTTGTAGCTGGCGTGAATAGATGTTCTGATGGTGAGAACAGTAAGGAATGCAACAAATCCTAAGATTATAAAATTTATTCTTTCAGAATTTTGGTTGGTTAAATTCCTTTTTATGAATATGTAGAAAACTACACATATTGATAAGGTGATGGTTATTGTTATGGCTGTTGAAACATTATCGTTTGCATCTTTAAATGACTTGATGGCTGTCCATATAAATATGCAAACTACTGGCGCAGAAATTATGGAAATTAAATTTTTGTATGATGCGATATTTCGAAATCTGATTGTGGTCAAGATGTTTCCGAGGCAGTGTCCTGACAATACTATTAGGGGAACTGTTATGTTTACCAATAACCAAGGCATTTTTTCGCTTGCTATCGTGTATAAGGTGAATGTGGTGATACACCAATATATGAGAAACAGTTTGAATCTACTTGGATTAATTAAATACTGAAGTATCGCAAACGTAGCCACAAAAAGAGGGAGATACTCATATAGCGGAGTTATCATTAGATAATAGTGAAATGGTTGGTCTCCTCTGGCTTCCCCTTGTTGGACAATCCAGTAACCCAGAGATTGCCATATACCCGACCTTATTCCCCCTCCGATGTTTGTCAGAAGAGTTGTGTAAATTAAAATCCAGATCGTGTAAAAAATCAGAGCACACCGCCACCAGATGTGCCAGCACCATCTATATCCGATATAAAAAGAAGTTCCTAACAATGCTGAGACAAATGTAAAGGCGAGTACTTTTCCTCCTCCGATTGGCATACCTATAACGCCTTTTTCATTCAATAGTGTGATATTGATCCACGAAATTGGAGGGAAATTTTCCGTAAGGCCGAGGAAAGCTGACCATTGAGGAAGAGTGACGCAAGTAATCACAACTAATAACGACAGTTGAGGTGATGTTTTGGATAGTGAAATTCCCTCTCGAAAGTAAACAAAGGCGCTCTTGATAAACTTTGCTAAAAGATTAGGATATGTAGTTTTTGATAGATCTATCGGTTCACTTATCCGGTTCCAAGCCTCGTACAGACAATAAAATATCAAATAGAGTCCTATCAGTCCTGATATTAAATAGGCGCTTTCCTTTGTGCCAAAACTTAATGCCAATAGACCTGAAAAAAAATACAAATATTTGACTTTTGAGGTCTCAATATATTTCCACATAGCGATAACTAGACCGAAAGTGAATACGGCCATCAAGATATCGTTGCGGGCGAATCGACTAAAGTAGAGTAGGGCAGGGGATATTGCAAACAACAGGGAGGTGATTACTCCTCCGGTTCTACCTAACCAATTTCGGAAAAGGAAGGGCATCAGGGTAAGAAGTGAGCCTGCCAAAACGTATAAAAGTCTGGCTGTGAAGTCGCTGTCTCCAAATAGGAAAAATATTCCTGCAGTGAGCTCCATTTGTAGTGGTCCATGCATCATCGGATTGTGGATTAGGCCTAATCCTTCAGAAAGTTGCCATGAGTGAAAGGCATGTAGGCTTTCGTCATGGTGCATAGCTCGGTCTCCTAAATTGTAAAGTCGGAGAAGGAGCGCTCCTAAAAATATAGTGAGGTATAGGCCGATTTCTATAAAAATACTTAAACGGTCTTTATGGTTGGAACTTATATTTCTTAACAATCTATTCTCTGATACGGTATATTCGTGGACCATCTTGATCCCCAAATACGAGATCCCCGATTTCATTAAATTTCCCGAGGTTTACCTTTGAATAATTATGATTAGTACTACTTCCAATATAAATATACTTAACTTCGTAGTTGGCGAGTAACCTTTTTGTTAGTTCGTGATCCTTGGATTCGTATATAACTCTGACGTCTTCAATCCTTTGCTCTATTTCTTGAGATTGTCCTCTCCATTGAATCTGATGACCTGGCCAATTAATTATGTTTGGTATGCCAGTACTACTAGATATTTGGGCGTAATTGCCCCATTCTCCAACTATTTCTAGAATACCGTCTTTTGGGGATATATTTTCGCGGGCAAACATGATGGCATTATAAAGTTTAGGGTTCTCATCTTTCAGGAACTTTAGACCGTCCAAAGTTGTGTGTGAAGATTCAGATGCTCTTGCAGAGATCGCTGCGGGAGCGTAGTAGAGTCCCATAGAGACAACAATAACTGTAACAACCATTACCGAATTTAATACCAGCTTTTTCAGGCCTGACGAGCCTTTTATATACGAATATAACGAAAATATTGAGTACCCAGCGGGAATGGAAAGTATTATCCAGGCTTGGTAATAAAGTTTGAAAACGGTGTTCATACGATTACCGTACACGTCCCCTATGTATATAAATTCTGGTATTAGTATTAATAACAATCCGGATGATATTAAAAATAGTGACAGCGATTCTGGGACAAAACCCTTGTTCAGTGTTACTGAAATAGTAGTTAG
>CAYFIW010000035.1:0-1401 GCA_964343265.1 uncultured Dehalococcoidia bacterium
AGTAACCATCTAGTTTAGAAAACGCCGTATAGTCAGACCTATGAATTAATTGCCTTCAATAAAAGATTTAAAGTCTCAATTGAGAAGGAGATCATATTCTCTTCACGATCATCACTACCAGTTTCAAGGGTAGTTGTGAGGTTCACGGGACCAGAAACTGCTATACAAGTATGCCCGGCCTGATCTCCATACCTATTTCCTTTAGGACCTGTGGCTCCTGTCTCAGATACCCCCCAAGTGGAACCTAGAACTGATTTCACTCTATCCGCGTTCAACGATGCATATGATTCTGTTGCGGCTCTCATACCATCCATATCTTCATCAGATACTCCCAAAAACCCCCTGCCTGCAAAACGTGTATATATCACCGAACCTCCAAGAAAATAAGCAGATGCTCCAGGTACAGCAAGAAGATGTGCGGACACCAACCCTCCAGTGGAAGATTCTGCAATCCCCACAGTTTCACTTCTAGCTATCAACAAAGATCCTATTTCACGCGTCAAAGTCATGATTTCCTGGTTCATACCTTCATACCTCACTTAAACTCTAAACAACAAGATATAACAATAGATTTTTTAATCCCAAAAACTAATAGTCACGGTTACAATCTAACCAAACTTGAACAGGAGCATCAACAACTATGTCCAAAGGATGGTTCACCCTTGTTGCATTATTCGCATTTTCTCTAGGTTTGATAACCGGTGGCATTCTAAAGGGCCGACCCGAGCTGATGTTCATAGGGTTGGGGTTACTAATTTTTCTATACTTTGTACGAAATCACCTGAAATAAATTTTCTATCTCGATCTCACGTATTGTCTTGGCCAAAGATCATCAACATCGTCTAGTTCATCTCTTGCGTGGAGAGGCCAATATGGATTCCTTAAAAGTTCTCTACCTAGCAAAATTACGTCTGCATCACCGTTTCGGAGTGTCTGTTCGGCCTGCGAAGCATCAGTTATCAAGCCCACAGCTCCTGTCGGAATGCCCACTTCTCTGCGTATTCTAGAAGCAAATGGAACCTGATAACCAGGAAATGGATCAAGATCTTGGTCAGGTGAATTACCTCCAGAGGAACAATCAATCATGTCAACGCCTTCGCTTTTCATCCAGCCGGCCAACTCAATAGAATCTTCTATCTTCCATCCAGACTCCATATATTCCGTTGATGATATACGGGCCAATAATGGCATTGAATCCGGTATAACTTTTCTCACAGCCGAAACTATCTCTAGAGGGAAGCGGCATCTATTCTTAAGTGACCCGCCATAATTGTCGGACCGACTGTTGGAAATGGGAGACATGAATTCACAGGCCAAATATCCGTGAGCAAGATGTAATTCAATAACCTTGAATCCGGCATCTACGGATCTCGAGGCGGACTCAGCAAAATCGGAAACTAT
>CAYFIW010000035.1:1501-9795 GCA_964343265.1 uncultured Dehalococcoidia bacterium
CATAACAAGGCCAGCACCTCCAACCGCTCTCGTTCCTAAATGAACCATGTGCCAATCAGTTGCAACCCCATCTGTTTTATCCACAGAATATTGACACATCGGTGCCACAAAAACCCTGTTTCTCGCCACTTCCCCTCTCATTTTTATCGGTGTGAAAAGTTCACTCATAAAATAAATTGTTACTCCATATCAGACATTATTATTCAATTATTCATTATTAGGAAATTCTTATCTCTTGGAATTCTACATGTCCCTCATCAACCAGATCCCGTATCCTCCTCTGTCTCGTAGATAACTTACTACCGGCGGACTTGAACTCAACTAGCACAATTTTATCCTCTTCAAATTGCACACCGTCAATTGGGGACCCGAGAAATCTGAAATGTTTGGGGTCAAAGGGATATTGTTCCACTAGAGGCAAGAATTGTTCAGAAATCTGCCCATACCTGGTTGACTCACTTCTTCGAAGAGATTTCTGCTCTTGAATCTTATTAGCTAAATTGATACATACCAACAAAAGTATTGCGGATAATCCGAGTCCGATCACCGCTATCCAGAAGAGTATTGAGATCTCACCAATCAGGTCAGACATTAAACCTCCATGCTACGACATTCAGGCATGATTATTTCAGCAAAAATGTTTATGCAAGTTCCTTAAGGCACTCAGAAAGATTCTCCCCAAACTCGTCAAATTGCCAGTTCCTAACTTCTGGCTCAAGCCTCTCATCACTAAGTTTATTCGGAAAACGGGAAAGGCGGGAAAGACTCGACGTAGGCCAGAGCAGACTGGGATCAATCTCGAGTTTCTCACCAATCGTTTTTCTCCACTCTTTCAGACCTTTTAAGCGATTATTAGCCTGCTCACGCTCCTTATGACTCAGACGAAGACCCCGAGCCTGACCAGTACTGGGTCTTTTTAGAGGACCATCACTTCGAGCTTCTTGAACTAAGCTCTTCAATCGCTTCAGAGTAGATGGACGTTCCCACCATCCAATCCCCTTTATCATGGAATAGTCAGAATCTGGCTCTGCAGCTATTGAAACAAGAACGGAATCTCCAACAATTTTGAAAGGAGGCCTATCTTTGCCAATCGCTTCATCCTCTCTAAAATCAAATATCCTTTTCAAAATAGCCAGACCAATCCCATCAAGATCTCGACTACCTTTTACGTTAAGAAATGCTGTTTCTTCATCCTTCCGCTCAAACTCGATTCTGGACAATCTCTCACATTCTTCTTCAGCCCATCTAATCCTGTCCTTCTCAATTAACCTGCCTTTCATGACTTCCCTAGCTTCTCCCAAATACCTAACATCATCTGCAGCATAGGCCAATGCTTCTTTCGATAAAGGTCTATTAGTCCAATCACTTCTTTGTAATTTCTTATCTTTTGTAACCTCTACATCAACATATTCCTTCAAAATAGCATCTAGGCCTAGCCTCTTAGATCCCAAGAACCCTGCGGCAATACTCGTATCAAAAACATTCCTGAATTTGAAACCATAGTCCCTGTTGAGGCTTCGAATGTCATAGTCACCAGAGTGCACAATCTTCACGATATTAGAATCCATCAAAACCTTACCAAGAGGTTCCATATCCTCCACATCTAAGGGATCTATAAGATACGGAACTGACCCTATAGATATTTGAATGAGGCAAACCCTTTCTGGATATCGAAAGAATCCATTTCCTTCTATATCCAGACCGATCCATCTATGAGTCAAAGCCTCGTCCGAAAAATCTTTCAGACGCTCTGACGTAGTGATTATTTCTGCAGGTTCGTAAGCTACGATGACTATCTTTCACTGACTAAATTGACATGATGGGCCTAGTATAACTTATGATCTGCGAATATATGGAGGTTTGATGTTAAAGGATATTTTCAGTAAGTTATCCATTGAAGCTATGCGACATTTATTAAAAATAGGCAATTAGCTATAAAAATTACTATTTTGTAATTTATCCATCAACAGTACCAATCGCCATGAAGGAATTAATGAGAATCTGAATGTGAGGATAAAAGCATGAAAATTACGGATATAACAGTTAATCGAATTCGGTCACCACAGGGAGAAAACGTAAGAAGCTTCGTGGGCAGACCAGGAAGGCTACTTCTTCAAATTCACACAGATGAAGGAATTACAGGAATTGCGGAGGCAAGCCGAAACCTAAAAATAGTAAAAGCCTACGTAGATGAATTAATAAAACCACTACTCGTAGGGACAGACCCATGCAGACCAAGAAAGATATGGGAACTGTTATCTCTGGGAGAGGGGCAACAGGCGACCAGATTTCCTTCTCAAATAGTAGGATCGATTGATGTGGCTCTCTGGGATATAAGCGGTAAAGCTGCCAACATGCCAATATACAAATTACTAGGAGGGGCTCGTAGGACAGATATACCTCTTTATTGGAGTAGAGGAAACGGATGGAGCAAATCTCCTGAAGAAATGTTGGAAGAAGTTCAGGAAGGGTATGACAAAGGTTATCGTTCATTCAAAATAAGAATGGATTGGCGGGATTACAGACAAGACGCAGATCCCAAAAAAGACTTTGCCCTGTTTAAGAAATGTCGAGAATGGCTACCAGATGACTGTCCTCTCAGTTTCGATGCAAACTGCGGTTATTCAGTCCCTACAGCTATTGAACAGGGCCGAAGATTCGAAGAAATGGGAATTGCACACTTTGAGGAGCCCTTACCTCAATACGATTTTCCAGGGCTTAAACAAGTTGTAGATGCACTGGATTGTTCAGTATCAACTGGGGAACAAGAAATATCGTCCTGGAGATTTAGAGATTTAATAGCTCTAGGGAATCCTGACATCCTACAGCCAGATGTTTTAAACGTGGGTGGTTTATCTGAAATGATGAGGGTCTATGAAATGGCCGTCGTCCACAATAAAATTGTCATGCCTCACAGTCCAAGCGTCGGGGCTAACTCAATGGCGAGCTTACATCTTTATTCAACTGTTACAAATGCCGTACGTCCTCACGAATTCTCTGAGGAATTTACCGGACCTGCCGAAGAGGTGTCAAAACTCTATAAAGAACCAGTCCTTCCAAAAAATGGAACCATTTCTCTTCCTGATAGGCCGGGTCTCGGACTCGAACTTGACCCCAAGGCATTAAAAGAATTTATAGAGGAATAACTGAACTCGTCAAATAAACCGCAGGGGAATTTTTTAGATGAAATACGACACAATTATTATTGGAGCAGGATCAGCAGGCTCAATCCTGGCTACAAGACTATCAGAAGACCCAACGAAATCTATCCTATTACTTGAATCTGGACCCGATTATCCAAATATGGATAGCTTGCCAGACGAAGTCAAATACGGGTATGCAACAGGAACAGAAATCACAACAAGTGACCATAACTGGCAATTTACAGCCAGAGGTACTGACGACGCAGAAATCCTTGTACCGAGAGGAAAGGTTACTGGAGGATCGAGCGCCATAAATGGGCAAATATTTCTGAGAGGCATACCAGAAGACTACGACAATTGGGAAAGTGAAGGTAATAAAGGCTGGAACTACCAAAACATGTTGCCATATTTCAACAAAGTCGAGACAGACACCACATACCAGGATGATCCCGGAGATTTCCATGGTTCAGAAGGACCAATAATATGTCACCGATTTCCCAGAGAAGAGTGGCTGACAGGATCACAGGCCTTTGAAAAAGCTTGTCTTGAAGCCGGGTTTTCATACTGCGAAGATGCTAACGCCCCAGGAACTACCGGAGTAGGACCTCTCCCTCTAAATAATCCGAACGGAATTAGATGGTCGACGGCAATTGGATATCTTGGTCTCTCCAGACATAGATTAAACCTCACTATCCGACCGAATGTGGATGTTAAAAGAATACTTTTTGATACCTCCAGTACTACTCCTCGAGCAACAGGTGTAGAAGTAGTCTCAGACGAAGAAACTTTTATAATAGAGGGTGAAGAAATAATTTTGAGTGCCGGTGCGGCAATTTCACCACAGATCCTGATGCTTAGCGGAGTGGGACCTTCAGATCATCTTGCTGAACACGGAATCGAAAGTGTAATAAATCTACCCGGGGTGGGTCAAAATCTGGCAGACCATCCTATGCTTTATGTTACTTGGCGTACCAAACCAGAAGTTGATCTCGACGCTCTCGGACCTAGAATCCAGTTAACCTTAAGGTATACGGCTGAAGGATCTGATCTAGAAAACGACATGATTGTTTACATGATGTGCGCTGCTAGTGATAGACCCGAACGAGGTGGATTAAGAAGTAATCCGATAGGTTTGCAAACGAATTTATGCATAAATTTGGCCAAAGGTAAGGGAGAAATAAGATTAAATTCTTCCGATTACAGAGACCAGCCTCACCTGGATTACAACTACCTAGATGAAGAAGAAGATCGCCGGCGTTTTAGAGATGGTATACGAATGCTAGTCAATCTTGAAAACAGCGCAGACATGGCAGCTTTGATAGAGGAAAGAATAACTCCTTTAGATTCTGATCTTGAATCAGATGAAGCAATGAATGCATGGATGAGGAAAGATGTAACAACCGGACATCACATTTCATGCACTAACAAGATGGGTCCTGCTACAGATGAAATGGCAGTCGTAGACGAATCAGGACGAGTTAGAGGAACTCAAGGACTCAGAGTTGTGGATGCATCAATAATGCCTGAATGCGTACGAGCAAATATAAACGTCACCGTAATGACGATGGCAGAACGGATATCTGATCTAATAAAACAGGGAGAATAGATAATGTCAGAATCTTTCGAGAGGGGACTTCAAACTAGGAAAGAAGTTCTGGGCACAGAATACGTGGAAAATTCCATAAAAAATGCTACTCCTTTTGATCTACCATTTCAGAAATTTGTCACTGAGTCAGCCTGGGGCAATGTCTGGACCAAAGGGCCCCTAGATAGAAAGACAAAAAGCATAATAACTTTGTCTGTACTCGTAGCATTAAGAGCTGAAGATGAGATAGCACTCCATATCCGTGGGGCAGTAAACAATGGAGTAACCCCTGACGAAATTATGGGCCTGTTGATACATGCCTCCGTTTATGCAGGAGTACCATCATCACTATCAGCAGTCCGAGTGGCCAGAAGGGTATTAACTGAAATGGGAAAAATAAACACATAAGCTATATAACATGAGAGACTAATTAAAATATCCCTCTTTCTAAAACATCATTAATACCGTTAGGAAATATCAAAATGGAAAAAATAAAAGTTTTTGGTACAACGTGGTGTGGGGACTGCCATAGAGCCAAGTCATTTATGGATGAACATGACATTGCATACGAGTGGACTGATGTAGATGCTGAACCTGAATTCCAAGACTACATCATTAAGTTAAATGGCGGAAATATGACGGTCCCAACCATAATATTTGAGGACGGTTCAGTACTTTTTGAACCCACAGATGAGGCTCTGGCTGAAAAATTCTCTATTGAGATCTGATCACCTGTCCCGGGCTGTGTGTTGAAATTTTCCACTAACAAAACCTGAAGAATCAACCACCTTTGTGTAAGGAAATTTAACTGTGAGGGTACAAGCATGTCCCGGGGCAGCGAGTACAAAATCCCCTACCTTTATCGAATGTCCATTTAGTTTCACGACTCCATGTTCTTCACTTTGTTGAACAAGTTCTGAGCCAGGAAAATGAATTAATTTAAACCGGTGTTCCAAGGGCTGATCTGATGAACATGCCTTAGACCCGATATCCAGTGTGACTGTGTCCATCTCATCATCACGATCCACTACCTGGCCCAAAATCAGGCTCGCTATTTTAAAATTCAATTCATCCATTTCTGAATTTCTAGTATCCCAGTAGATCCATGTGCCCGGGGTAACCCTTATATTGGGATAGCCTATATAACCGCTAAATGACCATGACCCCCCAGCAAGATTATCTGCATATGGAATTTTATTGATCTCTGCATATTCCCATATGTCTTCCAATTTCTTTATGTTGCGATTGATTATAGTTTCCCTTTCATTAACATTAGAGATATAGAGTGCTTCACCATCAAATACGTGGAGACCTACAGGGTTTAAAAATTCTGTGTTTTCGATCTCAGTATAAAAACTCTTTGCATCTTCTCCAGGCTGAACTCCGGTCCTTCTCATTCCAGTATCCAGATCCATATAGACTCCCATAGATAGCCCATGCGACTTCATGGTTGAGGAAAGAACTTGGAGGTGATATTGAGTACTAACTATCGACTTGATGTCTAATTTAGGGTGATCTTCTTTAAGTTTGGCGATCCTTTCAAGCTTAATCGGATGGATTACCGGATACGCCATTATTATTTCATCAGCTCCAGCCTCAACAGCCATTTCAGCCTCTCGAAGCGTAGAACATTTAAATGATTTAATTCCCATTCCTATCTGTATTTTTAAAACATCTTTAGACTTATGGGTCTTCAAATGAGGGACTACACCCTCCGCCCCACACATACGAATTATTTCCTCTATGTTATGACGAACTAAGCCGAAAAAAGTCAGCATCGCTGGCGTATCAATTAATTCTGGATTTTGTAGCTTGTAATCTCCATACTCCATAACCGAATCCTCCTAAGTGATTGGATCAGTTCCTATATGCCCTAAGTCTTTCATTTGCTTAATAACACTCTCACTCCTATCTACCAAATCCCGTAGAATTGATTCTGTGTGTTCACCAAGCACAGGTGCAGGTAACCGAACAGTCGCCCTTGTTCTACTGTATTTCCAGGGAGGAGACACGTAATAATAAGCGCCTGACTCCGCATGCGAGATCTCTTCATATAAATCCATTTCATAAAATTCTTGTTTGGTTGCAACTTGAAGCGTATCCAGAACAACCTCGCATGGAATCCCATTCTGACGAATTTTTTCAGCAACCGTGACAGCATCAATTTTCTCTATCACCTTAGAAATAATATTATCTATATCTACACCATTTTTCTGTCTCAGTTCCCTGGTTAAGAATCTGGAATCTGACTTCAGGTCTTCGATTCCTAAAACTTGACATAAAGAATTCCATTCATTTTGATCGGTAACTGACAATGCGACCCATTTATTATCCTTGGACTTGTAACATCCCTGTGGTCCAGCATTTCTTTGAAAATTACCCTGCCGGCCTGGTCTTGATCCATTCTGAGATGCATCTACTAAATATTCAGCCAGAAGGCTCATAGTACCTTCCTGCTGAGAAACTTCAACGCACTGACCTTTACCAGTTACAAGCCTGTGTCTCAACGCGGTCAACACTGCCCCCGCAGACAAAATCCCACAATAGGCGTCTGTGTGCATAATCCCTGAGTTAAGAGGCGGCCCGCCTGGATATCCAATCAAATGGGACATGCCTGAAACCGGTTCTGTCGTACCACCATTACCGGGGAAAGTTGAATAGGGACCGTAGGTACCGTACGTTGGCATCCTTAACATAACAATCGATGGATTTACTTTGCGTAACGATTCGTAATCCAATCCCAGGTTCCCTATGACCCGACCTGAAAAATTCTCTACAAAAACATCACTGATTTTTATTAAATCCAGTAAAGCCGCCTTACATTCTGGATCATTCAGATCCAGAGTCATACCCTTCTTATTTCTATTAACTGAATTGTATTGCGCATTCCTGTTCCAGGGTCTATCACCAGGATCATTATCTGCATACATCCCATTTAATCGGGGTGGTAACCCTCCCCTCCAGGGATCCAGCCTGTGTACTGACTCAACTTGAATCACATCCATTCCTAGATCACCAAGTAGCTGTGTAGAATAAGCTCCAGCCCAAGCCTGAGTAAGTACGGTAGCTCTTAATCCATCTAATGGTCCATTGTCTACATGCTTGTGTTCATTAAGGGTATTTATCTTTAGCGCACCTAACATACTTGAAAAAATATCGGTTCTTTCCAATTTAGGCGGTGCAGAATTTCGGAAAGACGATGGGGATGAGGTCATTTTTGATGGATTAGAGGGCATTTTTATTTTCTCATCATCGCTGTAAGAGAATAATGCCTTTCTATCACCAAGATGCTTGTCATTAATCAAGTCATCAATGGAATTAGCCGGTCCTACCATTATCCGTAAAGGACTAAGTTCAGTTAGCAGTTCCTCTCTTGTATATCTAGCCAATTGAGGGAGAAGAATTCTGGATAGTTCGGCCTCATTTTTCCTTCTCTTAGCTGCGGTATCGAATCTTTCGTCCCGGGCAAAGTCAGGATCACCAAGAAAAACCCATAAAAGTTCCCATGTTGGTTCGTGTCTGACACTTAGAGAAACGTACCCGTCCTTACAGGGAAACAAACCGAA
>CAYFIW010000035.1:9895-15063 GCA_964343265.1 uncultured Dehalococcoidia bacterium
CCTTCGTACATCTCCCTTCTGTGAGACAATCCGAGCGCATGATTATGAAACCCGGATATTATGCTGTTCCGATAGCCCATCTGATCCTGAAGTTGATTAACCGAAGCCTTTGACAAACGAAGGGCAAATGGATCTTGTAAAGCTATTCTCTGAGCAAGCTTCATGGTCTCTTCTACCAAATCTTCCTTGGGAACAACTCTGTTAACTAGTCCCATTGTTTCTGCCTCTTTAGCAGTAATCCAGTCTCCTGTAAAAAGGTATTCTTTGGCTTTCCGCACCCCTATCTCATAGGGTAGTGCGAGGTACTGCACGTGAGGACCACCCCACCGGACGGTACGGTCGCTAAAACGAGCATCTTCTGAGGCAACTATCAAGTCACATGATGCCGCAAGTATTATTCCTCCCATGATGCAATAACCATGAACCTGCGCTATTGTAGGTTTCGGAAAATCTCTCCATCTAAGAGTGTTTGCAACGTTCTGTTGCCAGCTTCTCTCATATTCCCCTGCGGTACCGGGAGCATACGGCCGATCCTCGCGGTCTTTCATTTCCTGAGGACTACCAAGATCGTGTCCCGCCGAAAAATGATCTCCTGCCCCTGCGATAATTACCACTTTTACGGAGTCATCTAGCCTCGCGTTTTCGAAAGCATCATCAAGTTCCTCTCGCATAATCCGACTCTGAGCATTTAGAACCTCAGGTCTATTTACGGTGATTGTCAGAACCGATTCATTCTGAGAAAGTATCAAATCTGTATATTCCATATCGGTCTTACCCCTTGTAAACTTCGCCACTTATGCACTTCTTTTTATTTCAAAAAGTCGGCTCGATTATACTCATCATTGATCAGTATTTCAGATGTGATTAAATAACCTCAAAATAAAGATCCGGAGGCATAGGCGCTACCATGACTTCAGAACCAAATTTCCAGGGCAAAATAGGGAAGACCTACAGGGAATCGATACCATACTGGAAGAAACCGCCTTCCTCTCATGATGGAAACTCACCCAATGTAGTTATAATTCTCCTCGATGACACCGGATTTGCTAATTTCGGATGCTTTGGCTCTACGATCGAGACGCCTAATATTGACTCACTCGCCTCAAACGGGCTCAGGTATTCAAATTTTCACGTTACTCCATTATGCTCACCAACAAGGGCTTCACTACTGACAGGCAGAAATCACCACACCGTCGGCATGGGATCGATTGGTAACTACCATGACGCTGGATTCCCAAATCTTAGGGGACTCGTGAGTAGAAATGCCGCTCTACTTTCGGAAATGCTCAGAGAGGAAGGGTATTCCACTTATGCTCTAGGCAAATGGCATCTGAATCCTTCAGAGGAAACTTCAGCCGCCGGTCCGAGGCACGGGTGGCCTCTACAAAGAGGTTTCGATAGATTTTATGGATTCCTTGCCGGGGCCACCGATCAGTTTTATCCTGAGCTCAGCTATGACAATCATCCTGTGGATCCACCCAAAACACCCGAGGAGGGATATCACGTAACAGAAGATCTTATCGATCACGGAATTCAATTCATAAACGACCAGAAATCCATTTATCCAAATACCCCGTTTTTTATGTATCTGGCGACCGGAGCAATGCACTATCCACATCAGGTCCCGAAAAAATATATAGAAAAATATCGCGGCCAGTTTGATGAAGGATGGGATGTGATAAGAGAAAGGTATTTCAACAAGCAACTTGAACTCGGGATAATACCTGAAAATACTAAACTTCCTCCCAGAAATCCCGGAGTGCAACCCTGGAACGAGTTGGGGGAAAATGAAAAGAAATTCATGTGCAGACTTCAGGAAACCTGGGCAGGGTTCCTTGACCATACTGATGAGCAAATAGGAAGACTCATTGACCACCTTAAGTCTATAGGTGAGCTCAATAACACAGTCGTCATCATTACAGCAGATAACGGAACCAGCCAAAATGGTGGCCCCTACGGTGTAATGAGAGTAGGTCCAAGTTCAGCACGAAATGCAGCCAATGACGGAAGAACTGTCGGTGAAGAGATCGGACTGCCCACCATAGAAGAGAATTTCTCAGAGATCCAATCCATTCTTGATGAAATAGGTGGCCCAAAGAGCTACACAGATATTCCATGGGGATGGTCACAAGTAGGAAATACTCCGCTTAGATGGTACAAACAAGATACCCACGGTGGTGGTGTGCGGGTACCTATGATCGTTCATTATCCTTCTTCATCTGATCAAGGGTCCACGAGTGGAAAGATTAGAAACCAGTTTCATCACGTAAGTGACATTACGCCTACTGTCCTGGACATACTTTCTATCGAGCCAAGATCAAGTTACCTTGGTTACGATCAAATACCAATTTCGGGTACTAGCTTTGCTTACACACTAAGAAAAGAAAACGATGACCAATCTCAAAAGAAAGTTCAGTATTTTGAGATGTCCGGGAACCGTGCAATATGGTCGGAAGGCTGGAAGGCGGTTACGCGCCACAGAAAAGACGATGATTACGACTCAGAAACATGGGAACTCTACAACCTTACCGAAGACTTCTCTGAAACAAATGACCTATCTGAATCCGAACCTGTAAGACTGAAAAAGATGATTGAACTATGGTGGAGCGAAGCAGAAAAACATGGGGCTCTACCATTGGACGACAGATCCTTTGAAAAAACAGGTCCCAGTAAACAACCTGGCGCATATCATGAAGACCTACACTACCATTACAAGGCCCCTCTATCCCATATAGCTTCACCTCTGTCACCGCAGATACTACGTGGTGATTGGACACTCACGGCAGATATTACTATCGATAATCATAAGACCGAAGGAGTTATATATTCCCAAGGGTCTTCTATGGATGGATTTTCACTTTTCATCAAAGAAAACAGGCTTAACCTGTCACACAAGTCATCGGGCAGCGAAACCCGCTTACAATCCACAGAGTCACTGGACGTCGGTAGAGTAACTATAGTCCTACATAGCAATGACGATTCTAAAGGTGGGTTGTCAATTTCAATGCATGTAGATGATAAAGACTTCGGAATAGCCTCAATCGACAGTAAATCTAAAGGATCCCGAATGGGCACGGATGTGGGAAAAGACGCATTATCTCCCATTTCTGATGCATATGATGCTCCTTTTCCTTTCACAGGAACAATACATACCGTCGATATCGTAGTTGTACCGAGATGAAAACTAATCACTGACAGCATTAAAGATACATGCGATTTTCTGAAGGAGGAGAGTATGAAGGTAGGATTTATAGGTCTTGGCGGAATCGGCAAGCACATGGCAATAAATATTGCCAAAGCAGATTTTGATCTCACAGTTACTGATCTACGCGAGCCACCGCTTAAGGAACTCGAAACGCACGGAGCCCATATTTCTGACAACCCCCGCGAGGTAGCTGAATCCGCAGACATAATATTATCCAGCCTTCCATCTAACGAAGCGAGTATAGAAGTAGCTCTTGGGTCGGATGGTGTTCTGGACGGTACCCAAAAAGGCGACATTTACATAGAGTTGAGTACCATTAGCCCAGAGGTGGTCCACTCGATTGCTAGTGAAGCGGAAAATAAAGGCGTGTCAGTTCTGGATGCCCCGGTAAGCGGAGGACTTAAAAAACGTCAGGAAGGATTACTGACTGTTATGGTAGGAGGTGACACTAAGAGTGTGACACGAGCGATGCCGGTTTTCGAGGCTTTTGGAAATAATATATTTCACGTAGGAGAGAGTGGATCAGGGGCTACCATAAAGCTGATCAATAATCTTCTTTGCGGCATAAATTACGTTAGCACGATGGAGGCACTTGTACTGGGTGCAAAATCAGGCCTGGATATAGAAACATTAAGAGCGGTGATAAGTCAGAGCAGCGGTAACAGTTATGCCTTTGAAGAAGTGATTAATAATCTCAGTACTCGCAGTCCTGAACCCCCACAAGGTGAGATTGCTACTCAAGGACTGCACACCATCGGGAAAGATGTAATACTGGCAAATGAGATGGCACAGAACATGTCTGTACCCCTATCTGTCGGTTCATCAGCACTACAACCCTTGCTAGCCGGATTAGCGAACGGCTGGGCTCATAAGGAATACTGGATAATCCTGAAATTGTTAGAGCAGCTTAGCGGGGTGGAGGTAATGCCACGAGAATTGCGACATTCAGAGGATTAGTCACATGATCATCACATAAAGTCTTTGATTGTGTATCATTTCTGGTGTCACCCTTCCTTCAGGAGTCCTGATTACTCCTGCAGCAGGCATATATTGTGATTTTGGCAATTTAGCTGTGGAAGCTGATTAAGTTCTATCGCTGATCTCGACAGTTTGTGTTGGCCCGTTCAAGAACATCACCATACTTTTGCCAGCCGGCCCACCAAACGACATCAGTTCTATCTTCTCTGGACGTTCAAATCCAGGAAATTCAGTTGTGCGAGCCTGATCACTGGGAAGATCTAATATCCATCGCCAAGGTTTTAATAGAAATGATGGGTTAATTCTGAAACTATTTTGCAAGGACGCAGCGCTAATTTTTGTGTTAGCCCACAAGAAGTCTCTAACCATTTCCTTAGACCAACCTTTCTTGGCGCATATTTCAGCATGATCAGGAGCCAATATAACGATTGTTCCTGTACCGCCCTCAGGGTCGTAGGGATCAGGATCAGACCAACGCAGGCTGGTATATCCACCACGCCCAGTGATGGCCCCGGATACACCTCGAAGAAGTGGCTCTGGTTCGTAATTGTTAAGGTCTGCGGCATCGATAATGTTTCTAACGCCTCCTACTGTGACTGTAGAAGAAGATTGTGAAAATCCTTTTGAGGTGTGAAATTGAGGCCATATCTCCGGGAAATTGTCTTGGGATTCCGCGGCACACAGACTGAATTTTGCTGCAGAACCAATTGTGTCCATATCCATTTCACCAGGATAATTGTGACCTACGTTCATTAAAGTAAGTCTCAGTGCTCTGCCTAGAATAACGTTGACTCTAGATTGCCTTCCTGGGCCTAACGTAGCCTGTTTGGAATTAATACCGAGTTCGTCGACAATTGGTCCGTTTACAAGCATAAAAGGGGCGTCTGGAGAGGTAGACATTAACCATTGTCGTGCTCTTCCTCCCATTTCTATGATTGATTTGCACGCCGCAATTATGATGGGAAGGTGCGCTGGTTCGCATCCG
>CAYFIW010000036.1:0-15060 GCA_964343265.1 uncultured Dehalococcoidia bacterium
TCCTCCGACTGCATTCACCAAAATGTCGATCCTTCCGAATTCTTCGATAACAGAATCGATTAAATTTCTTACCTGGTCAGATTCTAAAACGTTTACTTCCTTCCGTGTTATAGATAAATTTTCTGCAGCGAGTTGCTTTTCCAAATCCACAAGTGATTCAACATTCAAATCTACAGCTACCAAAGTAGCTCCCTCACGAACCAATATTTCTGATGTCGCTTTACCTATTCCGCTACCAGCTGCGGTGACCACAGCGACTTTACCTTCGAATCTCATCACTAAATCCTTTTTGACGATGGTCGGTTTTTACTTCTGTGGCGATTATAGATCAATCATCAACAATAAGGGTTCTGTTAAGCAAAAGTGAATATCCCTTATTATGAACCAGATGAAATTGACAATTGAGTTATGCACAATCTACATAGACTAATTGAAAAACCATTACAAATAAAAACATGAGGTGTGTCAGATGGGCAGAGTCCATAATCAAATAGCAATTGTGACAGGTGCCGCCAAAGGACTTGGACAATCAATCTCATATCGTTTAGCTAAGGAAGGCGCCAAATTGGTACTGGCTGACATAGATATCGCAAAATTGATAGAGACTGGTAAAGTGATCGAAAATGAAGGCGGGCAAGTGGTTGCAGTCGAGTGTGATGTCACTGAGGAAGAACCGGCCCAAAATCTGATTCAAACCGCGATGGATGAATTTGGACAAATAGATATCCTTGTCAATAACGTAGGTGGAAGTAAAAATTCTAAAATCTGGGAAATGCCATTAGACGATTGGGATTACACAATCAAACTTAATCTACGCAGTACATTTTTATGTACAAAAGCCGCTATTCCACACATGATGAAGAGAAGGCAGGGAAAAATTATCTGCTTATCCTCTGGCTCTAGAGAAGGAACGCCATGGACAGCTTATTATGAAGGTGGATCGGCATACTCAGCCTGCAAAGCAGGTGTACACGGATTCATGAGAGACTTGGCGCTCGAACTTGCAGAATATAATATCAATGTTAACTGCGTGGCCCCTGGACCTATCGATACTGAAATAGCAGGAGAAAATCTAAGGAGGCTCAACGAAACTGTTGAATACAGCCCCGAAAAAATGACGCCAATGGGTAGGTTGGGAAAGCCTATTGAAGTCGCAAACGCAGTATTATTTCTGGCCTCAGATGAGGCTTCTTATATTTCCGGTCATACTCTGTCAGTTGCCGGCGGAAGGTAAATTCTACAAACTATAAAAAGGAATGGGACGATACATCAGGCAGTGATTTAATCCAATAATCCCCTGGATTTCTTACTCTCGACTATACCTTCTAGGTCAAGAATATGCGTTAATTTATTTAAATCGCATCCCGGGAATAATGAGGCCCATTTATATATATCGAGGGCTTTATTATTCTCAGTAGATAACAAGGGCGTCTCTTCTATGACAGCATCTAATTCTGCAATCACCAAACTCGCTATTTTTCTGTAGAGAGAATCGGCAGTGTCAAATACTCCTTCCCCATCTGAAGTAGCTTTCTTCTCTCTTTGATACCACTCCATCGAATTGAATTCTAATTTTCTCGTCCTCGGATAAAATGAGGCCATCAAGTTCCATCTATCACCTTCTCTGTCCTGATCACCCCCTCCCCGGAAATCTGATCTGATTACCACCGATGGGACATCCAATAACTTCGCATACAGGAATTCAACAACAGTACCTGAAGATAGCTCAGTTCCATCAAAGTTAAATATTGCTAGGTCGCACGCGAGTACATAGCTCAGATCCTGATTTCTAATATCGACTAATTTATCAGTAGCCTGTTCTAGATTCTGTGGGGCTATACATCTGTATTTGCCCTCAGAAACTTTGTCTATATAAGTAGATAAAATGGCATTGCCGATCAAATCTTTATGATCAAATAAAGGCCCTGCAAAATATATTGTGTATTCTTTAATTTCATCCGAACCCATTCTGATACCATCTCCTATATCAACTTATATTGCTCATCCAATTCTTTAAATTCATGTTAGAACTTAATATAAATTCATGATTGAGGACACCTCAAATAAATTTGTTTATGATTAGAGGTTCCTATATTCAAAATAAATATAGGCGCTTATTTATGTGATTAACTACATAACATTAACATCCTAAAATGGGATATAGATAAAAGGCTATCAATTATTCAGGAGGGTCAAACCAATGCCGACGGTAACTTTACAAGAAGCAGAAAACATCATTAAAGGAGCAAAGGTAAAAATCGGGCAACTGGGCGTTAAAATGAGTGTGTCGGTCACGGATGCTCGGGGTGATCTCATAGCAATGATAAGAACTGATGGGGCATCGTGGAGAACTCCTTTTATTTCAAAAGGCAAAGCAATAGCTTCAGCCTGTTTTGGTTTGCCGTCTGTCGAATTAGAAGATAGGTCTAAGGCACCCGTGTTTCAGGCTTTTACAGTTCTTCAAGAAGGAAACTTCATAATGGGGCAAGGAGCTCTACCAATCTACAAAAACGGGGAAATTGCCGGGGCAGTTGGCGCCAGTGGAGGGACCTCTGAAGAAGATGAGGAAGTAGCAAGGGCAGGGTTAGAGAGTGCAGGACTGGAAACCTCATAATTGATAAAATTATCAACAATATATTGGTTTTTTTAAAAGTAGAAATCACAGATAGTACTAACTACTTTTATCTAAATAGGAGATTATTTTTTGATAGAACCAGAGGTCCATAGCTAACTTAGCAACCCCTTGTTTTTCTTGGATAATACTATTGATTCTAAATTTAACGGAAGCTCCATTTCATTGGGACTAACTCCTGGAAATGATGATGCCCATTTATATATATCAAGAGCTTTATTATTCTCAGTAGATAACAAGGGGGTCTCTTCTATGACCGCATTTAATTCTGCAATAACCAAACTCGCTATTTTCCTGTAGAGAGAATCCGCAACGTCAAATACTCCGTCGCCATCTGAAGAAGCTTTCCTTTCTCTTTGATACCACTCCATCGAATTGAACTCTAATTTTCTCGTCCTTGGATAAAATGATGCCATCAAGTTCCATCTATCACCTTCTCTGTCCTGATCACCTCCATCTCGAAAGTCTGATCTTATGACCACCGATGGAACATCCAATAACTTTGCATACAAGAATTCAACAACGGTACCTGAGTCGAGTTCTGTCCCATCAAAATTGAATACCGCGAGATCACAAGATAGCACGTAGGTGAGATCCTGATTTTTTATATCAACTAACCTACCCGTGGACTGTTCACTATCTTGGGGAAGAACACATTTATACATACCTTGTGACAAATTTTCTATGTAGGAAGAAAGTATTGCATTACCGATCAAATCCTTGTGATCAAATAGAGGCCCTGCAAAATATATTGTGTAACTGAAGCCTTGTTTATTGTTCATCGTTAAATTTTATTAATTTGGATAAGTTTGTTTGTAATTTAAACAGGATAGACCACCTATAGACAATTTTATAGAATCCAATATCATCCAATACATCTCTAAATATGTTAAAGTCGCAAAAATTCATAGGAGCTTATTTATATGACTTTAACTCTAGAAAGTAACAGTTTTAGCGAAGGAGAACGTATCCCGAATAATCACCATATGAGTGAGGCCTTTGGCCTAGGTTGTTCTGGTGGCAACATCTCCCCAGAACTCCATTGGGAGGGAGTTCCAGAGGGGACAAAATCCATAGTAATTCAATGTTTTGATCCTGATGCCCCAACAGGCAGCGGATTCTGGCATTGGGTGATCGCAAACATTCCCCCTGACATTACCTCCTTGCCTGAAGGAGGCCCGTATCCGGCAACGTCTCTTGAGACCCGCACTGACATAGGAGCCCCAGGTTGGATTGGGCCATGCCCGCCGGAAGGCCACGGATTGCATCGGTACGTGTTTACGATCTCGTGTCTATCTGTGGAAGCAATTCCTGTTGAAGCCGATAGTTCCGGAGCTTTAGTTGGATTCATGACGAACATGAATGCAATAGAACAGGCAAAGCTTACCGGGATCGTATCAAGATAAACAAATATTTGCATTAAAGTTAACGTTGACGGCAAAAGAGGGTTTGTTTATATGTATTTCTTTGACGAAATGGAACACAGACACGAACCCTCTAGGCAGTTCCCAGTTCGATCCTTATAACTTTACCGGCATCCCGCCATCTACATTCATTATTTCCCCTGTCACAAACCTGGAATCGTCACATGATAGAAAAAGCACCGCATTTGCAACATCCACAGGATATCCAGTTCCTTCCAGTATCTGAGTTACATCAAAGAATTTTTTTAATGTATGTTCGCCGGTACCTTCTCTATCCGCCATAGGAGTCAATATCTGCCCCGGGCGCACACCATTAGCTCTTATGTTTACCTTCCCTCCCATGCTAGCAATATATCTTGTAAAGGCATCGACTCCAGCTTTAGCAACATTATAAGCAGCAGGAGGTACTCTGCCAGAGGTACTTCTAAGATACTCTGAAAACCCCATTGTGGCGGCACCCGAGGACATATTAACTATAGCGCCCCCCCCTGAAGAGACCATGTGCGGCCATATTTCTGTACACATATTGAAAACGCCGTTTAAGTTTACATCCAGTATGTACGACCAATCTTCGAAGGTTTCATTTGGGAAATTTCCTGGCCCGGCTACACCAGCATTGTTGAACAAGACATCGATTTTCCCAAATATTTCGAGAGTGCTTTTAACCGATTCTTTAATGTCTTCTTGCTTAGCCACGTCACATTTTATAAATTCAGCTGTGCCACCGAGACTTCTCACTTTGTCCCTAACCTCAATCCCCTGCTCATCTCTTCTGGCCATTATCACTACGCTAGCTCCCTCACGAGCATAGGCGTGAACAGTAGCTTCTCCAATTCCACTATTACCTCCAGTGACAACAGCAATTTTCCCTTCTAATTTTCCAGGCATTTTTAATTCTCCATTTATCTTATTTTTTTGATTTATAAGTTAAAACTACACCGAATATATAAGAATTATGCTGCTAGTTACAAATCCAGTGACTCCTCTTTCAACACATAGACTGAAATGTAAAAGTTCACTTAAACTGTAAAAAAACCAAAGGGATAACTTCATGATAAAAAATTTTTCAGTTTTCTATGTTGGAAGTATAGATTTGGATGACGTGGGGTTGGATGGCATACCTGCTAATGATAGAAATTACAAAAATCAAAACCTTATTCAATCTATGGAAACAGCAGAAAAAGCGGCAGTTCTAATGGATGATCTTGGTTACCACTCCCTTTGGATGGCTGAACATCATTTTCAGCGAGAAGGCTATGAATGCATACCAAACGTAATAATGCTTAGTACTCACCTTGCCGCAAAAACCAAACATCTTAAATTTGGGTGTGGGTTCAATATCGTCCCGATGTGGCACCCGTTGAGGTTGGCAGAAGATTATGCAATGGCCGACATTTTGACGGGAGGAAGAATGATTTTTGGAGTGGGTAGGGGATACCATTCCCGGGAAGTTGAAACATTTGGAGCGCCAGTTATAGATAACGATGCAAACAGAGAGTTATTTGAAGAGCAAATTGAGATAATACTGAAAGCATTCAACAGCGATTCGTTCAGTCATCATGGAAAGAACTACACAATACCTGCGCAAGTTCCATATAGAGGTTATGACCTAGAAAACATAACCTTGGTACCAAGGCCTATTACCTTACCCGTTGAAACGTGGCAACCAGTTGTGAGCGGAGGAAGTATTGATTTCACCGTAAAAAACGGCTTCAACGGGGTTGTAGCTCTCACTGGTGAACAATTAGTTGATCAGGCTTTCCACAGATTCAGAGATGCTTGTTCCGAAAATGGTAGAGGCGATCTTTTGGGTAGTAATTTAGCTCTGGGTATAGGCTTTTATATAGCGGACACACAAGAAGAAGCGATGGAACGTCTAAGGCCGTACCATGACGAAAGGTTTAAATGGTTTGCTCCGTTTGGGTTTGTGAGATATGCAGATGAAGAAGGACGGGTCTGGGGAACTCCCGGTGCCCCTGCTAGAACACCTAGAATTGAAGATGGTGTGCAACAGAAAGCGTGGATTTGCGGTCCTCCATCAGAGCAGATCCAGTTCCTCAAGAAAATGGAGGATAAATACCCTGGCCTGGAAAATATTATTCTCCACTGGCCTGAAGGTATGCCTCGCGACGAATATTTGTACCAACTCACCACGTTTGCTAAAGAGGTTATGCCTCACTTTGTTACAGGATGATTCTAAATCATGACCACACTAATCATTCTTCATCCTAACTTATATGAAAAATGGGCTTTCTTATAAAAGTATTTGTTATTATGCGCTCGCCCAATCCATTGAAATTAATATCGCAAACGAAGATTTAAGGAGTCCTCATGGATTTTAGAGAAATACTGAAACTCCAACTCAACGAATATCAAAAAGAAGTGGAAAGGCATTTAGATGGTATGACCGAACAAGAAAGAAGATTTATGCCATCAGACTCATCGCATCACATAGACTTTGCACTCTGGCATTCGATCAGGGCAGAAGATATTCTCCTTAATTATGGGTCAAGGGAGGAAGAGCAGCTTTGGATAAGAGGTGGCTGGGCCGAAAAATTTGGTATCCCTGCATCAGACATAGGAGTTGGATACACTTCGGAGCAGGTCAGAAATATGCCAAGCACACCAATAGAAAACCTGATGGCATATTACCAAGCCGTCAGGAATGAGACATTGGAATATATTAGTAAAGTTGATGCAAAAGAGTTGGATAAAAGATGCCCGTTTAATGCGTTACACCATCAATTGCCGGATGTCACCAAGGGCGGAGTTTTGGCACATATAGTAGTGGAAACCTCCCAACACTTAGGACAAATAGGTTATATTCGAGGAATCATTCGTGGTATGCAATAACCTTTCCATCAAGTTCGATATTATGACGACTCCGGGCAACATTTAATAGAAGGAAGTAAAGATGAATACCGAAAATAAACCTGTAGCCGTAGTGATAGGGGCGACCTCCAAATGGCAGTCTGACGGGGGAAACACAAGGCTCGTCCATGGTAAAGACATCGACGACAGTAACTTACCTGTTGGAATACGTTGGGGAGTCGGAGGTGCAATAGCTCAAAAATTTGCACAGGAGGGATTCTACGTTGTCCTTACGACGAGGAAACAGGCAAATGCATCTGCACTCCAAAAAGCTATTAAAGATCAAGGTGGTGAAAGCGCTATAGTTGAGCTTGATCTGGTCTCTGAAAATTCTATATCTAAGGCCTTTTCACAAATAAGAGACGAGGCTGGAGAGCCTGAGGTCCTGGTCTACAATGCAGGTTATATCGAAGGTCGAGACCTTCCCCCTGAAAAGGAATTACTAGAACACATACCTCTCGAAATGTTTGAAACAGCACAACACGTTTCAAGTAGAGGACCATTCTTGGTTGCAAAGGAAGTCCTACCATCTATGAGAGAAAAAGGGCAGGGAAGCTTTTTAATTTCAAATAATGCCCAATCTCTTCGAGGTAGAAAACGAATGACTGGACAATCGCTATATTACCCACGAGTGATGATGCGCACACTCGCACAGGTACTAACGGAAGAATACTCTGAGTTTGGCGTGCATATAGCTAATGTCATCATTGACGGAACGATTGATTCTCCGGGTACAAGGGCCATGCCTAGATCACAACAGAATCCAGAGCTCGTGATGAATCCGGTGAAGATAGCAGAAGCTTTTTATTACCTGCATACGCAGGACAAAACCTGTTGGACTCACGACTTACAACTGACGCCTCACCCGGTCAAACCCAGTTTTTAATACATATAAGGACTATAAGCCTTCAATTAGTTCATCTAGTTGTCCAACAAATCCAGGTTTCAAGACAAATAGGCCCATATTCGCATACCAATCAAGTATTCCCTGGCCGCTACCAAGCATAATGTTTTCACACATAGTCCTTACCTCCATTTGGAGCCTAGAATAAAACTCCAAATGGAGGTAAGGAGATAGAATCTAAAAGAATTGTAATTACTGCCGAGCCATTATTTCGCGGGCCAATTCCACCATCTTTTCTTCATGCATAACAGGATTTATGTCAAAAGCCTGTTTATAGGGAAATGAGTTTACCCAAGCACCAATTTTTGAACTATCCTCTGTTTCCATAAGTATATAAGAAGCATGTTTGGGAGCAGCACTAACCATAAAGAGAATGTTAAGACCCAATTCTTTAGCCAGGTCTCCTGAAGCCTCAATTGCATCCAACATTGGAGGCATTAATTCCCTGTTATAGCCCGGACAATTATCCTCAGTATGAGTTGCAGTTATGTGAAAAAGCATATCGTTCTCCTCTTCTTACTTATATTTAGTTAACGTTTTATATTTTTCCCTTCATATATAGCATGATAATGTGCAACAGGTATTGATTGAAATTTTATCGGTTAAGCAATTCTGAATTCGGTACTCCCAAGGAACAATGAGCTTGCAGCATAGTCCAGTTTTCATTTTCCAAATGAAAAATTAAGGTCATCCTGATGGAGACCTCCGTTCCATTAGTAAAGACAAATTTGGGCTCATCAACAGCCCAACCAACGGAACCCTCACTATAAGCATTAATATTTCCCGAGGCTATTTTCACCCCTGATTCCGATTGTGAAACTAGATTTTCAAGAATCAATGAACGGTCATTCCAGAACTCGTTGGAATCAGTGCCTATGCAAAATACGTCTCCTTCAGATGCAATTGTTTTTTCCAGATACTGTCTATCGCCAGTAGAAACGGCATCATATAAATTCTTGACCGCAATTTTTAGTTTTTCATCATTTTTCATACGATTATCAACCTCTCCAATATAGTTATATATTATCAACGCTTAATATATATAAAATAGCCTAAATTATCTATACTCAATGTATTGCTAGACTTAACGTATAGTAGTGATGCATTACGATATTCAACAAAATGTATCCACTTAGGAACACCAATATATGAAGGAATTTGATGTCGCGCTAACTGATTACGGTCTGACGGTTATATGTCTTGTATTTGCATGGATTCTTGTTAGAAGCATTTCTCACGATCGCGTCTTATCCATCTGGTTCACAATACTATTTGCGTCGGTTGGATTAGCCGCCGCTATGGGAGGGACTATTCATGGGTTTTTGCATGAAGATAATTTATCTCATTCTATATTCTGGAAAGGATCCCTAATCTCCATTGGGGTATCAGCTCTAAGTGCATGGATGATTGGAGCACGAATCATCTTAAGTCCTACAGGCCAAAAGATCGTTTCCGCCCTTTCAACTGTGAATTTCGCCATCTATTTCGGCTACATATTATTTTTCAATCATGACTTCCTAGTGGCAGTTGTAAACTACCTCCCCTCAGCTGTATTCCTTTTGATCGCATTCGTGAAAATTTACCGACAAACTTTACATAAATTGGCCTTTTATGCCGTGACGGGACTGATTTTGACATTTATAGCAGCGACCGTTCAGCAATTAGAAATAGGTTTGAACGATAAATATTTTGGACACAATGCCTTGTATCACGTCGTGCAAGCAATTGGCCTGTATTTTGTCTTCAGGGGAGCGACATTTATTGTACGATCAACCGAGGAAACGCTTAGTTAACCAGGAGTAATATCGTCTTCACAAAAACATAGATCCAATAACAGGGTAGGGGAGGTCTAAAATGTTCAAAGTTCCCGGAATAGAAGAAGTTATAGACGTGGCCAAAAATCTAGGGATCCACCTGGAACGGGACGAAGCTGCTTTATATCAAAAACACCTGATAAAACAAATGGAACAGGTAGATTCTTTCGTTCAATCGAATATAGAAGAATCAACCCCCCCAATGATTTGCCCTAATCGTAATCCCGGAAACCGTCCAACTCCCGAAGAGGACCCGCTCAACGCCTGGATGTGGAAATGTTTCATAGAAGGTTCCAATGAAGGCTTGTTGGCGGGGAAAACAGTAAGTTTCAAAGATCATACTGCCGTTGCCGGTATGCCAATGAGTTTTGGATCCTTTGCCCTCGAGGGATTTATACCTGATTTCGATGCCACAATAGTCACTCGAGTACTGAAAGAGGGTGGAACAATCATAGGTAAAAATATGATGAACGGTTTAAGCGGAGGTTTTGGAACCGGAGGTGGAATTGGAGATTATGGAAGACCCCTAAACCCACACAATCACGATCACGTAACGGGTGCCTCTTCATCAGGATCAGCAGTGGCCGTATCAATTGGGGATGTAGATATTTCATTTGGCGGAGACCAGGGTGGATCTATTCGGATTCCCGCGGCCTTTTCTGGCATAGTGGGCCACAAACCTACTTTTGGGCTATTGAGTCATTTCGGAATTGGATTCGGATCGGAACCAAGCATTGACTACACAGGTCCAATGACACGCAACGTGGAGGACGCGGCAGCCGCGCTACAGTCCACGGCAGGACACGACCCTTATGATCCCCGTCAAACACGAGAGGTTCCTGAAAAAATTAACCTTCTTGGAGACTTGGGGAAAGGCGTGTCTGGTTTAAGGATCGGTGTACTCAAAGAAGGATTCGACGATGCCGAAAAGGATGTTCGCGAACTTGTTATGAACGGGATAGAAGTTCTTTCAAATTCGGGAGCGACAATATCCCATGTTTCGATTCCTGAACACCGAGAAATAGGACCCGTCTTGGCTGCCTTAAATTATGAAGGTTCGTTGGCATTGTTTAAAACTGGATTTTTCGGAGCTTTCGCGAGGACTCACTATCCAACTTCAGTGACAACAGCTATTAATAAATTTTGGACATCGCAAGCTGACCTACTTACACCGAGGACCAAATTATCCCTGATAACCGGTGAGATGAACCGCAAAAACTATCATGGAAGAGTGTATTCCAAGGCTCACAACGTGAGACCTACGTTCATTAAAGCATATGACTCTGTCCTGGAAAATATAGACATCCTCGTGATGCCTACTTGCATTATGACAGCGCCTAAGAACCAACCTCCAGAAAATTACCTGGAGTCTGTAGAAGACAATATAATATCCCAAAACGTAGACGTTACCAGAAACACACAACCATTCAATTACACCGGTCATCCAGCAATTGCTGTTCCCGTTGGAAAATCATCTTCCGGGCTTCCCGTAAGCATGCAGTTAGTTGGTAAATTCTTTGACGACGGATTGGTTATGAGAACTGCTTACGCCTACCAACATTCAACAAACTGGGAAGACATCATAGGTATCAAATCTTAAAGTGGATCTTAACCAATATCCCTGTCCTATTCATGTGAAGACAGCATCAATCAGATAAAAACTTAATCCGTGCCTTATAATATTGTATGAATATTTTGAAATAATATAGATTCGCCACAAATACAGAATGTTATGAAGCGGCGATATCGTTAATGCTACCGAAAAATGGAGGACCTACAATGGCTAAATCAAAATCAAAAAAAGAAAAGCCAGAGGAAACCACGGCAGAATTTGTTGAGCGCATGAATCAACACAAGGAATGGGGCAAGCACAACGGAATTAAAAGGAAAGT
The DNA here is from genome assembly GCA_964343265.1 of uncultured Dehalococcoidia bacterium. Classification (GTDB taxonomy): domain Bacteria; phylum Chloroflexota; class Dehalococcoidia; order Lucifugimonadales; family UBA826; genus CAYFIW01. The sequence goes on from CAYFIW010000036.1 coordinate 11,538, forward strand.
TGGTCGTCATCATCGCTAACCTTTGAAGTAAAGGTGATTTCCTGCCTGTGGCTATGCCATGAGCTTCTCAAGTATGGGATAGACGCTGGTCACCACAAAACCTATCTAATAAGTACCGACGTTATTCACAAACCAGGATTGTAGTCCGTATTTAAGACTATGCGACCCCCCGGGTAGCATTAATTCCAATCTGAATATTTCTTAAGCCCTCTGAATAATCGTCCAGTTCTTTTTCAGGATTTGATCGAAGGTCCACAAGTTCGGAAAATTTGTCCAATGTAGATCCGGCCTTCCATCCATATTTGTACAACCCTGCCGAGGCTACACCAACCGCAGTCACTCCGAGCCCCACACCTATTGCTAGTAACGCCTTTGTCATACTGATATTACCTCCATGCTGTCTTATTCTTCGTTGTCTTCTTTCCTAGTTTTTGAAAACCGGGTCCTGGCTTTTGATATAGAATCTCCACCTTTTTCAACCAACTTACTACCGGCTTTTGAAATGTTTTCGCTTCCTTTTTCCACCAAACTGTATGTACCAGTTCCTTCCCTTACAAACATCTCCTTTGCCCTCGTAAGTCTTGTGACAACGTTTTCCAATGATCCTCTTCCTGGAATGGGTACTTTTCTCTGTATTAATTCCTTATATATTTCGTTTATGTGCATAGGAACCGAAGAAGTCTTGATAATTTCGGCTAGGTATTCTTCAAATTTCTTTGCCTCCTTACCCTGGTCTACATTTATCAATTGATTCAACAGTTCAAGTTTTTTAACGTTCTTTTGATACCTGTCCTGAAGTTCAAGCAACTGTTCCTGGTCTTTTTCAATCTGAGCAAGTAAATTATTTCTTTCGTCTATATGTTGTTCATCATAGTTGACGTTAGACACTCGTGGTCTCCTTTCACCGCTAATATATACGTCGTATATACATAATAGCATACTGGCATATACTCCCCAATGTCACAATTGTCGATGAAACAAAACAAAGATTTAGAAGAGGTTCTAATTATTGGGGTCATTATTAGATATTAAAACTGGTATTTTGAAAAAATAATTAGTTAACTACCGGATAACAAAAAAAGATCGGGTGGACAAAAGTTAATTCCCTTGTCCATCCGATCTTTTAGATCCAGCTTATGTCAAACTTGGTGTTTTCTAAATCTATTCGACCTCAAATTCAGAAAACATCCCGAGAGCAAAGTGAGGTGGCTGTTCTTCTCCAGGCACGGATGTGTCCGGAAGGAAACATACAAGAGCGTACCGACCAGATTCAAGTTCTGGTATGGCCATTTTCGCGCCGGCACCCGGAAGAACAGGAACCTTTACTCCCAGGAATCCTATAACTTCAGGATCAGGTCCATCTGGTCCCATAGATTCCATCAACTCCATAAGAGGACCTTCCTTCTTCAAATGCAATAAGACTGCTTCATGCACCTGGCCACCTTTGTTTTCTATATCAAAGGCAAATTTCCCACTTTTTAAATCAGCATTTGTACGATCATACACAAAAGCCATTTCGTTTAATTCTAACGGGACTAATGAAACTCCACTGGCTATTTCATCATCGCCGGCAGACAGAGTATCCAGTTTCCATACACCGTCCTCTTTTACGATATGAACGTTAAAGGCCATTTGCATTGTTTCTCCTGATGGAGAGTAATCAGTCTGGGTCACTGTGATAGTTCCGCTATCACCATCGAGTACGAGCGAACTTCTTTTGGGAGGATCCATAACATCATCCCCGATACACTCCTCGATATTCGCAGCGCAGTCAGATACAGTCGGGAATCCCCAAAGGGAATTAAAATTGTCTGTCACATGCTCAAGATAATAATCATGATCTTCCTGAGTACCGCCAGGACCCACTATACTGGCCATTTTCGTGACCATTTCAAAGGCTTCGTCTTCCTGGTTGGCACATGCCCCCAAGATAGACATACACCCTATTAATAAAACTACCATTAACGTACGTAACATCGATAAACACCTCGTATTTCATGAAATTTCACATTAATCTATTTTATGTCGATTTATAGTATAGTCATCTTTATTTATCTTGATAATTAACTGTGTACAATCCAAACATCCATTTTTTAGCCTGACAATAAATTAAAATGATTTGTGCCTAGGTCGATTAATACGTGGACTAAAGGTTGGTATATATTTACAGCGAACAAGGAGGAATGTTTTGGTACTCCATGATGGTAAAAACCCTTTTATTCTGATCGCTCGTGTCAGAGTCAAGGAGGGCATGATTGAGGAATATTTAAAGATTTCAGATACCGTTGATGAAGCGGTCAGGAAAACTGAGCCTGGTATGCTTTTCCATAATTTTGATTCCGATCCACATGATCAACTAGAATTTACCTGGACAGAAGTTTACGTTGACAGTGACTCACTCTTGTTTCATATCCAAAATCCTCCTGTTCAGGAATATGTTGAACAACATTCCAAATTGTCGGAAAGATTCGAAATTGAGATTTATGGCAATGTGTCAGATGCGGTCATTGAGAGCATACAAGAGCTTGGGATCCCACTAAAACATTTTAAGACCACCAATGTGGGATATGTGAGGAACTCCCACTTCAAATTGAGTTAGTTAAATCTAGCGAGCTGTCCAGCCACCATCGACAACAAGTTCGCTCCCAGTCATAAAAGATGATTCGTCAGATGCCAGATAGAGAACTGCTTTTGCAATTTCCATTGGCTCGGCGAACCTACCCATCGGTATGTTACTTTTTGTTTTGGCAAATACTTCAGGATTTTCTCTGGACACAGCCGTCAGCTCTGTATTTACGGGCGCAGGATGAACTGAATTGCACCTGATACCTTCAGAGGCATATTCCAGAGCTGTAGCCTTAGTAAGAAGTCTCACAGCTCCTTTCGAGGCCTGATAAGCTGCCGAAACCCCTAAATCGCTTCCAACAATGCCAAGTTGGGACGATATGTTGATGATTGAAGCCCCATCCGCTTTCTTTAATTCTGGCAAGGCGGCTTTTGTACCTAAGAATGTGCCTTTGGCATTTACATCCATAATACGGTCCCATTCCTCAACGGATGTATCCTCTATTAACGCTCTCCCACTAACGCCGGCGTTATTTACCAGGATGTTCAGCTTGCCGAATTTATCTATCGTGGTAGAGATTGCTTTCTCCCAGGATTTCACTGATGCCACATCGAGGTGTATAAAAATTCCCTTTCCACCCGAATCAATGATCTCAGCTTCCGTTATTTGTCCCTCTTTCTCAAGCACATCCCCAAAAACTACAGCTGCTCCCTCACTGGCAAACAACTTTGCCTCTGTGGCTCCCATTCCACGGGCACCACCACTAATAAAAGCTACTTTTCCATCTAAACGCATATTGCCATCCTAATTCAAGAATTTTCATAAACCGTAAATCTAATTCAAACTTTCGGTTATATCCTATGACTTTTTTGCAACAAATTTCACCTTCGCATAGAAATAAGTAATCTTCTCCACTGGTAGTCGCATGGATAACATTTCATTGTAGAAATTCAGGTG
>CAYFIW010000037.1:0-14893 GCA_964343265.1 uncultured Dehalococcoidia bacterium
AGAATAGTACGGCCTTAAGGATCCTGTAACTTGAACCAAAATGATCAAAACCAAACTACGGCCTAATAATGAGCAATCTTCCATTACAAGGCATTAAAGCAGTTGAAATCGCTGATGGAGTTGCTGGTCCGTATTGTGGGAGATTGTTAGCTGCACTTGGAGCCGAGGTAGTCAAAATTGAAATTCCTCCACACGGCGATTCAAGTCGTAATACCAGTCCATTCATTAAAAATTCCAGGGGAGAAAAGCAAAGTACGCTTTTTTTACACAACAATACTGGCAAGCAAAGTGTCTCGTTAGACTGGACAAAAAATGAAGGATTTCAAAAATTGGATTCTATTTTGTCTAATGCGGACATTTTAATAGAAGATTGGCATCTATCTACAAGAAATAAGTTTGATATAGGCAAAGATTTTTTCACTTCTAAATTTCCAAGTTTGATAGAAATAAATATCACACCATTTGGATTGACAGGACCCTATTGTAATTGGAAGTCAGCACCCATAGTCATGTTCGGACTAGGTGGGATTATGAATATTATTGGAAGCCCTGATAAAGAGCCCTTGATGATATATGGCCACCAAACAGACTACCTGACCGGTATGAATGCATGTAATGCGCTGTTGATTTCACTTTGGGACAGAGACCACACCAATGAGGGCACATTTCTGGAACTATCTTCCTTTGAAACAATGGCTAACCTACATCAGGCACCACTTGATATGGACGGAGGCATCCGAAAACGCCGCAACCATAGACAATCTTCTCTTTCAGCCAGGGGATTTCCTCCAGGAGTTTCTGCACTCGCAACAAAAGACGGATACATAACATACGGTGGTGGAGCACAAAGTATTTGGGAACAAATTTGCCTAATGATAGGGCGCACAGACTTATATGAGGGGAAGGATTATGAAGATATTACATCGGACGAAAATTTGGAGGACCTCGTAGAAGAATTGATGCAAAAATGGATGTCTGAAAAAACCAGAGCAGAAGTTTTTAAAGAGGCCTCAGAAGACTGGCTCCTGCCGGTTGGACCTATTCTTTCGGTAAAAGAAATATTGGATGATCCACAATTCACACATAGAAAAGCCTTCCAAACAGTCGAGCATCCGAACGGATTTACTGCTAAATTCCCTTCACCTCCCCCAATAATAAATGGAGAAAGGTTGACTTTGGGAATAGCCCCCTCATTGGGGGAGCACAATGAGCATTATCTTTAATAACTATGAATACATTCAAATCCAAAAACAGTAATAATTCAGAACGCAGCGGTTCATTAAGCAACCTAAGGATATTGGATCTGACTCGTGTGTGGGCTGGTCCTCTCGCAACAAGGACTTTGGCGGATTTCGGTGCAGAAGTAATTAAGATATCGGATCCAAGAGTTCCATTGGACAGTGCATCTCGAGTAAACAACAAATTAAATCGCAACAAATACAATATTGGAATACGCCTAGATCAAAGTAAAGGGAAACAAGTTTTTCTGGACTTAGTTGCAATATCAGATGTAGTAATAGAAAACTACAGACCTAGAGTAATGAAAAACCTGGATCTCACTTATGAAACTCTATGTGAAACTAATCCCAACCTCATTATGTGTTCAATGCCTGGATTTGGTCTAGACGGACCATATTCCGAATATCCCGCTTTTGGTTCTACTGCTGAAGCGGTTTCAGGAGCTTCCTCTCTCATTGGTTATGACCCAAAGAGGCCCTTGCAAACCGGCATGTCGTATGCAGATCCCATATCTGGTCTAAACTCGGTCTGGTCAGTTATGGCATATGCAAGAGAACGCGTTAGATCAGGTCAAGGAGCATATATAGACATAGCTCTTTCTGAGAGCCCACTGGGAGCATTAGGCGAATTTATTGCAGCTTCGTCTCTCGGGGCCGAACCTCCACTGATAAATGGGAATAAACACCCTCAACATTGTCCACATGATGCATTCCCTACAAAAGAAGAAGATAAGTGGATCACGATCGCTGTGAGAAATTTGGAAGAATGGAATGGACTGAAACAAGTTTATCCTGGAAATGAATTTAATGACCCAAAACTAAACGATGCAAAAGAAAGGAAAAATTCAGAATTATTCATAAATAACGCCATATCTAATTGGACAATAAATCATCCGAGGGACGAGTTAGTACAATCTCTTCAGAAATGCGGGGTACCGGCCGGTCCAGTTCTAAACAACCGTGAACTCCTAGAAAACAAACACTTGAAATATAAAGATTACTTTGTAAATTTGAAGGAGAAAAATTGGGGTGAAATCGTCTACGACGGTCAATCTGTACCCGGAAACCAAAGAGACAAAGTAAGTTGGCACGCTATGAGAGAAGTAGGAGAAGACAGCTCACATATAATAAGAAATTTATTAGGCTATACAAAACAAGAATTCGACGATTTAGTTAGTTCTGAGGCAATCGGATCGGACTAAAAATCAATAACATTTTTATACTTGTAATTCACTTATAATTATTTAGAACTTTTTTAGCCTTATATATAAATATTATTGGTTCTCATGCCATAAGGAAAATATGTGGCCAAAGAATAAGCAACAAGAAGATTTCATAAAAATTTCTAAAGAAATATCTAATCAAATCTCCTCGACCGCCGCGAAACACGACCGAGATGGAACGTTTCCTCACGATCATTTTTCCTTAATGAAAAGTTTAGGATATATAAAAGCTTCTGTCCCAGAACAATTCGGGGGAAATGGCCATGGATTGACTGATTTAACCCTTGCTCAATTTGAAATCGGAAAAGGGAATGGGGCCACTGCTATTTCCGTGGGAATGCACCATATGGTCGTGGGCACAGAAGTTGAATCAGAAAAATGGCCAACTCGCCTTAGAAGAAGAATCTTTGAAAAAATTGCAGAAGAAGATATTTTAATTAATAACATCGCTTCTGAACCTGAATTAGGATCTCCCAGGGGTGGTGGCCGACCATCAACAACATTAGAACCATACAAAAAGAACACCTGGATTTTAAATGGAAGGAAAACTTGGTCAACTTTGGCACCAGAACTTGGACATGCGATTGTCTATGCGGCAGTAGAGGACGGCACTAACGATACGGCCCGAGTATCAGTGGACATGTCGGAAAAAGGCATAACCATTGAAGAAACGTGGGATTCTATGTCTATGCGGTCCAGTGGATCTCACGATATTGTCTTTGAAAACGTTTTCATATCTGGTGATCAATTTATTTCCAGATCAAATACAAATAAGCCAATCGCTGATGGGCCTAATGGAGCTGCATGGTTTCCTATATTAGTAAGTGCTGCAAACTTGGGCATCGCTTATGCGGCTAGATCGTATGCAATTGAGTTCGCAAGAACTCGTAGGCCAGGTGGTTCTGCAAACCCAATCTCCGAGATACCTCACATCCGGGAACAAATAGCCAAAATGGAATCTCTGATATTGGTAGCAAAAAGATCCCTTTTTTCTTGTTCAGAAGACTGGGAACAATACGTAGATCAACGCAAAGACTTGCTCCCAGAAGTTCTTATTACTAAGGTGAATTGTGTCGAATCTGCGATAAGTGTCACTGACATCGCCATGCGAATTGTAGGAGCCGTTGGGTTAGAGAAAGACAGACCACTTGAGAGGTTTTTTAGAGATGTCAGGAGCGGAATCTCAAATCCTCCAATAGAAGCGAGAGCACTTGAAGCCCTATCAAAATCAATTCTAGACTAAAATTTCCATATTAAAAATAATTTATAGATAAAACCTGCAGAAAAGGAATACGTTTACGCATGTAAACAATAAAGTGGAAGCAAGTCCCAAAAAGCTTGGAACTAATAAATGTAAATTAACTGCTCTATAATTCCTGATCCTCATATAGTTTAATTTGGAAACGATGTAAGCTAATCCCGATGCCCAAAAACCTATTGGTAACAATATAAAAATTGTGTTCCAAACATATGATGGGTATTCCAAATAAAATTGGTCCAGCTCATCCAAGGTACCAGAGTGGATGATAATAGAAGATAATATTAAAGGTAAAATACCAAATATCATTTCTACTAATTCAACATCTCTAATGAGATCTTCTTTTGTGTGTTTATCCATTGAAGCTATTCATCCAAAATAATTAATGACATGTTAAACACATCGATAATTGATATATTCCAAATAATTGTTTGTGTTTTTATCTGTTACCTGATCGGCCTAGTCCAAATAGGCGACATCCTGACTAAAAGAATAGGAATCGATATCAGATCCTCAGGAACAGGAAATCCTGGAGCTTCAAACATTTTCAATGAAGTTGGTCCCTTTCTAGGCGTATTAGTTTTTTTCCTTGATGTGGCAAAAGGACTGATCCCTGTCGTAATTGCTAACTTCACCGACATACCAACCATGATTTCATGTTTGTCATCAATTTCTATGGTGCTGGGACATCAAACTCGTATACCCCTGAAAAATTCCGGTGGCACCGGTATGGCTACTGCTATGGGCTCTGGTATTGGGCTTATACCAAAAGCAGCCTTAGTGTCAGTAATCCCATCGGCCCTCATATTATTGTTTACTAAAAAACCTAGTTACACCGGTGTGTCAGCGTTCTTCATCACAATTGTCGCTGGATGGTTGATATATATGGATTTACTCCTTTCTGTGACCATATTTATATTATCCGCTGCAGTGTTAATAAAATTCAAACTTCAATATCAAAATTTGTCTGATAATTAATCTACGTATTTTGAAGCAAACTGAAAATTAGCATCGTCGATAAAAGTCCTTTAATTGTCCAGGAAAATGTCCTAATCCAATTTGTCCTGACTAATCTCGTATGGTCTTTTTTCTCAAACCTAACACTCAATTTTGCATGCAACGGTATTTGGACTAGAAATGTTGATGTCCAAATTATCGCCAGAAGCCCTAGGTTTACAGCAGAATATCCATAATTCCAATACGGTCCACTCACAAGCACCAACACTACCGCTACTATCAATTCAAACATCATTAAGAATGCAACCAGAGGAGTGATCAAAGAGACGTGCCTTGAATGAAACTTATCATATTTATAGCCCCTAACAGACGTGAAAATCGGATAAGTGACAATTTGTATTATCCAGATGAGTCCGACCATGAGCCAGGATATGCAAACATTGACCAAGGCTATCGACGACAAGAAAATTTCTGAGTCCATAGCTATTTAGAGTCTCCAGTGAAGTCAAATAAGACTAATTTCAACGTCTATAGGTGGAAACGGGTATGACTCCAGATACGGGAACCGACAATGCTTCTGAGAGCCTCACCAAAGCAGCCAATGTCAGGTTCTGTTTACCATTTTCTACTAAACTTATATACGCCCTATCGACGCCTGCCGCATCCGCTAGTTGCCCCTGATTCATCCCTCTAGATTTCCTAATGTCTTGTATGTTCTGTCCTATACCCAAAAGAATGTCGTCCAGTGTGAACATAGAACCACCCATTCCAAAATTTGACTCTAACAATGTGAGACCAGACACCAAATTCTCTGCAACCACAGCTCCTTCTAGTTCCTTTCCTATCACAGCACCACCTCCTACTAACACAACCGGCGGAGAGTCTAATTCCTGCAATTCTTCTAGACATTGTTCTGCGTGATCAATGTTGTTTGGTAGGACTATAGTCAACACAATGGCATCTATGTTTTTTTCAACGACATATTTCACCAGATCGTAACTGGGTAATGACGAACCTAAATAGTGCACAGTCCATCCCTCCACTTCCAGCAAGGCGGAAAAGAACTTGGCGCCCAAAACGTGTTGTTCTCCCTCCACTCCCGCCACGACGGCAGTAAGTCCATTTGATGATAAGTGAGGAGTTTTATCAGAAACAAAATCAATAAGATTCTGCGCTATCTCACTTGCACCGTGCTCGTGAGCAATAGTAATGGACCCGTTGTGCCATAGTGCCCCTATCCGATTAATAGCGACCGAAATTACAGAATCAAAAATCTGAACTGGCGTCAAATTGTTAAGTAAAGCTCCTTCTATAAGGGATTCACAGCGATTTCTATCCGCTTCCAACATCGCCTCTACTAATTCTTCACATATTCTGTGAGTCAGTAAATCTTTTCCATCATTACTCTTATTGGGCATATGTTTCTCTCCCAAACCTCAGTTGAATTACCCTTCTTCTATACCCAAATATACGTAACAGAGTTTTCTTTATGAAAATAGAATGAATTATTCTGCCTACAATCCCTCCCGGTATGGTGTATGTGACTGAATCCTTCATAATTGAGGAGCCCGGTCCATTGGATATGATTTCATGTCGGTGATGCCACACCTTATACGGTCCTTTTTCCTGAAAATCAATAAATGAGTCGTTGGGATTCCATTCCCAAATAACCGTCTTCCATTTAAGTGGGATAGGTCCGATTTTAATACGATATGTTATTACTGAACCTTTTCCTACTTCATTAGGCATTTCTTTTATTTTAAATCCGACCCAAGAAGGAGTTGATAAACCCAAATTGAGCGGTGAAGAGAAAAACCCGAAAGTCTCTTCAGAACCAGTTTTTAAAGAGACTTCAGTTTCTAATATGTAATCCCCTTTTATTCCCTGGGGGAGCAAATCATGATCTTTGACCCTTTGAATAACCACAGAATCAGGGGTTACTTCGTCTTTAAAAACATCATTCAAACTTGTGTAAATAAATTCGAATCCAAGGTCTTGCAATTTTTGTGGAATAGCTTTCTGACCATTCGTTAGTACCGTAGCTCCTTCACCGAAAATCACACTCAGAGGAAAAGATCCGATTGGAAGTAAAACCTTCGCATTTGTCACACTGCTTAGTTCTAAGGCAAATTGCTTGCTAGTGCTAGGTTCTGGAGAGGTAATATTCACCGGACCGGCGACCCGTTCATCAGAAATACAAAATTCTATAGCTCGTGCCACGTCCGCAAGATGTATCCATGGTAGTTGCTGGTTACCATTGCCAGTGTAAGTTCCAAGACCCATTTCAAATCCTGGTAATACTTGTTTAAGTATTCCACCTTCCCTGCCCAAAACTATCCCCAGTCTTAAAGTGCATACCCTCACCCCATATTCTTCTGCCTTATGCGCAGCTTCTTCCCACCTGGAACAGAGTTCGGCAAGATAATCTTCACCTTTTGACGATAGTTCCGTAAGAATTTCCGTTCCGCGATCTCCATAGTAACCAACCGCACTCGCTGACACGAACACACTGGGAGGATTTTGGCAATTCGAGATTTCTTCAGTAATGAGGTTTGTTAATCCAATTCTACTGTTCTCAAAATCCTTCTTCTTTTTTTTGGTCCATCTCACGCCAGCCAAAGGTCTTCCAGCAAGATTTACAACACAGTCTGCCCATTCCAATTCTTTTCTAAGGTCCTTAGGGTCTACCAATGGTCCGACAATTCTAATGCCTTCACCTAACAGATCAATCGCTTTTTCAGAATCTCTGACCCACGCTGCTACGCGGTGTCCTTTCCCTTGTAAATAAGCAAGGGTGGCTCTACCTATAAACCCGGTGCTACCTACCATCAAAACATTCATTTGTACTACTGGATCCTTTACTCTACCTGACCATATTTATCTGTCAGTGTCTCACTTTCCAAGCTATCTATTGGACTTCAATCACCTTGTAGGAAAATTATCAAACCCGATAATTTGAAAAACTTTTGTTTGTGTTTAAGCAATCTTATGTGTATCATAACACATATATCTTTTTAAAAAATCACCTCACCTTTTGGAGTTGGAAAATGTCCCCACAGGTTACTTTCATTTTAGTAAACATCATTGGCGGCATATTGGTTCTAGGGGGATATGCTATTGGCATAGGAAACTTCCCGGAACACAGAAATTCTCTGTGGGGCGGAGTAAGTACGAGTTGGCGACAAGTAATTGTTGTGTCAATGTTGATAGCCGCTGTTGGCTACTTAATGTTTTGTTACATGGCAGTGTTTAAGGACGGGGCCACACACTTCAGTCATGACTGGATCCTTGGAGATCATTCAATAACGATTCTTACTGCTATTTTCTTGATATCAGCGGCTTGCTGGATGCCATTTTTGCTGACTTACATAATTACAGGAACCAACTTCTGGTGGATATTAACCGTTGTAGCTTTATGGATTACGGCATTGTCTCTTATACTTCTATGCTTGGTTGTGACAACTTACGACGGCAATGATCTTTCGTCTACGGAAAAGATTTTGGCGCTTGCAGGACTAACGGCCATAACATTTCACTGTCTCGTTATGGATGCGATTTTATGGGTCGTTTTTTTTCACAAAACTTAAAAAGAGGATTAATACATGATAATTGGAAAGCAAATTGATCCAATACATTTATACAATCAAGATCGAAAGTCCCGTCCTGTAGTTGATACGGATTTTCCGTTAAACATCATCTGCTTCTTTCCGGGAGCTTTCACAGATTTATGCAATTTAGGACTCACCGAATTCAACCTGTACCTGGATGAACTTAATCCTAAAATCACAAAAGTTACAGGAATAACCGTGGATTCCACATTCGTATTAGAAAAATGGAAAAATGATTACAAAATCGATTTTGACCTTCTAAGTGATCATGAACTACGTTTAACAGAGCAATTTGAAGTCGAATTCATGGGGCTCGGAGGAGTGGAGAACTATAGGTCAGCAAATAGAGCAGTTTTCTTCACTGATTATGAAGGGCATGTGATATTTGAGTGGGTTGGAAAACACCCTGGTGATGCTCCTGACTACAGATCTATACTTTTTAAGGCAAAAGATTTTGAATCCCGATATATAAAAGAGTAATCAGGAATAAACAATAATGGATGATGTAACGACCAAAATACTAGAGTCGTACGTAAACAAACAAATACCTAAGTTACAGACAGTAAATCAAAGTGACTTAGATTCAATGTTTGAAACTTATAAGCCAGAAGAAATTATTGCTCAGAGTAAAATGTCAGCCTCTGACCTAGTGGACACTTTCAAGCTTTCTTTTATCACCGAATCCTTAACTGAACAATACGCAGATACCTATTTGGCAGGAGCCAAAAATCACGGTGCAATCTGGCTAAGTAACTATGTCACGGGATTTTGGGCCCCGGATGAAAGCGGGCATGCAGACCCATTTAAAAATATCTTAGTTGACTTCGGTATTGATAAATCTGAACTTGAACGACAGGTTGAGGAAGCATTCGACAGTGTCTCTTACCAAGAGGTTCATAGCTCAGGATATCACCCAATTGAACTTACCACATACGGAATGATACAGGAATGCATAACAGACTATTGGTATGAACTTCAACGTGGATTTTTTCCCGAGGAAAGTAACACTACTAAGATTATTAGCAAAGTCAAAGGGAGAGAAGCCTTACATACAGTTCAGTTCAGAAATTTAACGGCTATTCAACTTGAATCCGATCCCGGGTTAATGAAACTGATAATCCACGCCATATCAAACTTTCAGATGCCTTCAAACCACATACCTTTGGTAGCAAATATAGAGTCCAAAACCCAAAAATGGATACCTAGAATGAACGGGGACATTACGATACTTCTAGCACGAATAATAGGAAATATTAACGCAATGCTTCAGGATAAGGCGAAACTCGGTGAATTGATTGTGGGTTACGCTTCCTTGAAGGAAAAAAGGTTCCTAAGATACGTCCCAAACGTTTTTGTCTCAAAAGCGATTGGAAACATCAGAGGTGGCCACGGCTTAGTCGGAGAAATAGTATTAGAACATTTAGGTCTAGAGTCAAGAGAAGGCCTGAGTCCAATGACATTCCCTGAGCTTATAGAATACAGATTCAGGACCATCCTAAAAAGATGGGTTTCCGAAAAAATGAACATTGAGGGTTATTTAAAAGATTTCTCTCAGGTACCTGCACAAATTAAATTACAGAGTCTTTAGTTGAACACTTTTAGTGCGTACATCGGAAAGCTACTTTACAAAAAACTCCTATCTAACTTTAGTAAATCAGGAGTTCCTTTCACGACTCCAGATGGGACTCGTCACGTTTTCGATAGCGGCAGTAGATCCGTAGATCCAATACAGGTGACCGATTGGTCTTTTTTTACTGACCTTGTATACGGCTATGATCTGGGTTTCGCAAAGTCATATATCGAAGGCAAATGGACTCACTCTGATTTAACAGAATTATTTGAATATATTTCCGTAACCTCTGGGCAAGAAAAACGTCAACTTATTTCAAAAATTGCCCCTCTGAAAGTTTATTCTAAAATTATTCAATCCTTTAGAGTCCGTAACACAAAAAAACAATCCAGAAATAACATAAAATCCCATTACGACATTAGTAACGAATTTTTTTCCTGCTTTTTGGATCCTTCTCTTACATATTCCTGCGCGATTTATACCGATAGTTCCAATTCTTTAGAAGACGCACAGGCCGAAAAAATCAATGTAATGATGAAGTCTGCTTCTGTTAAACCTGATGACCATATACTTGATATTGGTTCTGGCTGGGGTAACCTCGCAATAATTGCCGCATCCGACTACAGGGCAAAAGTTTCAGCTATTACTCTTTCTGAAAACCAGTACAATTACAGTAAAGGAAAATTCGCGAACCTTGGACTTAATGATGCAATAGACATCCAATTGACAGATTATAGGGATCTATCAGGAAAGTATAACCATATTTTCTCAGTTGAAATGGTAGAAGCGATAGGTCACAAAGGAATCGGTAATTTTTTCTCTAAATGTGCCTCATTACTTGACACCGACGGCACCCTACAACTCCAAGTTATAACAATACCTGATGAAAGATACGAAGCTTACAGGAAAAATTGTGACTTCATTCAAAAGTACATATTCCCCGGAGGACTCCTACTTCCAACAGGAATAATAAAGCAATCAGCTTCGGATTGTGGATTTGAGATGTATAGGGAAAGCGAAATAGGAGGTCATTACCCAAAGACGTTGATCACCTGGCAGAAAAATCTAGAAAAAAACCGTCGACTTATTTATGACTTAGGATTCAATGAAAATGACTACCGACGTTTTTTCTACTACTTTTCATATTGTGCAGGAGCATTTAAGTCAGGTCACATAAGTAACTTTCAATTCTCCTTTAAGAAGAAATAATGACATGTGGTACGAATCGATTATAGACAAAGGATTGGTTCCAGAAAGCGTACTAAGATTGTTTGTACGCCTGGGACTAAAAAAATATGAATCTAGAATTTTGGAACTCAGTAATGACGAACTTTGTCAGGTGAGAGAATCATTCAAATTGTCCTCTTCAAATTCAGAAATAGCCATTAATACTGAAGAAGCAAACGGCCAGCACTATGAGATGAGTTCCTCTGTGTACGAATATTTTTTAGGCCCTTCTATGAAATATAGTGGTTCAGAATGGCCTAGTGACTCTTACGATCTAACCAAAGCAGACTTACAAACAATACGAGACTACATCAATAAGTGTCGCATTTCAGATGGCGATTCAGTTTTGGAACTAGGATGCGGATGGGGATCTTTATCATTAGAAATTGCAAACTTATATAAAAAAACGTTTGTAACTGCTGTCACAAACTCTACAACCCAAAAGCGGTACATAGAGCAAAAAGCTTCTCAGCAAAATATATACAACCTAGAAGTTGTGAAATGCGATATCAATCAATATGTACCCACGCGGAAATATGATCGGATAATTTCAATCGAAATGTTCGAACATATCAGGAACCCTAAAGCCTTAATGAGCAGAATAGACACTTGGCTAAATTCAAGGGGAAACTTATTTATTCAGGTTTTCTCACATAAAGTGTACCCGCAATATTTCGATGACCAAAAAAACTCCTGGATGTCGAAATATTTCTTTACAGGAGGAATGATGCCATATGACGGATTTTATAAAACCCTAAATTCCAACCTTGAAAACGTTGAGATCTGGAAATTATCTGGCCAAAATTATCACCGAAGTCTGGAATCCTGGTTAAGTAATTTCAAATTGAATAAAAAGGTCATATTAAGAGATATGGATGAGAACGGTCATGGAGAAAAAGGAGTAAAGCATTTTAATCGATACAAGCTGTTTCTGATTTTTTGCTCTGAGCTATTTAATTATAACTATGGCAGTGACTGGTACATACTTCACTACCTTTTTAAAAAGAGAAATTAAAGTCATCATGAACATAGCCGTGATCGGAAGTGGTATCTCTGGGATTTCTGCAGCATTCAATTTGCAAGGCCCTCATCAAGTGACTTTATTTGAAGAACAAGACCGTTTAGGAGGACATACAAACACCGTAATCACAGAAGATATTGACCATACAATAAGATACATAGACACAGGTTTCATAGTATTCAATGAAAAAAATTATCCCCTTTTCAATGAATTTATAGAAAAACTAGGTATAACCAAAAACCCATCTAATATGTCTTTCTCTTTTCATGATGAAGTAAATAATACTTGTTATGCAGGTTCAGTTGGGGGATTATTTCCAAACAAAAAAAAGATATTTGAATACCGACATTGGCATACCCTTTTAGCGATTTACAAGTACTCCAAAAAACTTTCGAGCAGCAATATCTCCCCAGGCAATTCTAACTCTATCTCCGAATACCTTAGAACGCTAGGATGCCCAAATTATGTAATCAAGGATTATTTCCTACCCATCGCTGCTGCGATTTGGTCTTGCACTATATTAAGTGCAAGTAAAATACCAGCCTCAACATACATAAGCTTTTTCAATAATCATGGCCTTTTTCAAGTCAAGAATAGACCGTCATGGCAAACCATCAGGGACGGATCGATAAGCTATATCGAATCATTTAAAAGATCCTTCAATGGTGAAATTCGTCTTAACAGCAAAGTCACTAACATAAACGAAGGTGAAAAATGCTCAACCTTGACGATTAGGGGAAGTCAGTCTGAGACATTCGACCGGGTAATTGTCGCCACACATGCGGATACAGCAGCCAACCTTGTAAAAGAGGACTTCCCCAACATCCATATTATTCTGAAATCTTTCAAATACACCAAAAACAAGGTTTATTTGCATACGGATCAAAAATTCATGCCACCTGTAAAACGAGCATGGGCTTCATGGAATGTCATACGTAAGCATAACTCAAACGAATCATCTGCAACCTACATCACTTACTACATGAACAAACTCCAAAATATATCTTCAAAAACGAAGTATTTCGTCACTCTTAATCCACCTCAAATACCCGAACCGACCAAAACTATATACTCGACCGAATATAGCCATCCAGTACTGGATAAGACAGAAATGGAATCATTTAGAGTTAGACAAAGTATTAACTCACACAAAGCAATCAAATTTTGTGGAGCCTACACAGGATACGGATTTCACGAAGATGGATTCAGGTCAGGTAAAGAAGCGGCAGATATGATAAACGCAGAGGTAATAATATAGTCAAGCTAGTGGAATCCTCTATAGCTCGTGGGGAATTGATTCATAGTCGGTTACACCCAGTCAAGAACACGTTTAAGTCAACACATACAATGTTGCTTATAAACCAGGCAGACCTAGCTACAACAGGCGATTTTGGCTGGAAATTCCCATCAAATAAATTTTGGTTCCTTTCAATCAAAAACCATAATTATATAGACAAATCCACCACTTCCATTAAACAAAAAGTTGAGAACTTCTTAAGCCAAAAAACATCGCAATTAACAAAGTACGATAAAGTATATGTACTTACCACGCCTTCAGTCTTTGGATACGGATTCAACCCTGTGATTTTCTACATAGTTGTAGATTCGTGCAATGATATAAAATCAGTTATAGCGGAAGTAAATAACACTTTCGGTGAGTCTCATCTATATTATCTTGACGAAGTTCAGCTCGATCAATCTCAAGGAAATTACCGGTCTTCAAAACAACTTCACGTATCCCCTTTTCTAGAAAGAGTTGGAGAATATGAGTTCAATTTCCATCTCTCCACTTATGACCTAAAGATAACAATCACTTTACACCAAAGATCAGAAAAAATGATCACTACCTTATTTGATGCCAAGCTTGTCAAAATGACAAGTTTCAACCTTTGGAAGATTTGTCCTTCAATAATGAAAACCGTGCTTTTCACAGAAATCAATATACTTAAACATGCTTATAAATTATTTCATCACTTAAAGGTCCCTTTCTATAGCAAACCGGATAAGCATATTGAAAATCTTGAATCTCCGTCACGCGGCTTTATACATAGATTGAGAATCCCATATAAGAGAGAGTAAGTTGTTAGCAAATCTCCTTCACAAAGTATTCCTAGCTACATTTGTAGCTCTCGCATACTTTGTGTCAATGAACTACACCACGTCAGAGGCCCACATCCCTTACCTTTCCAAAGACGAACATTTTGACGCAGAGACCGCGTTGCCAATAAACGACATACACATCTCTAAAGCAATTTACCAAACATTAAATGAATCAAGACCTACTTCATGGATAAAATTTTACGGCTCACAAAAAGAAGATTTATATGTGCAAATTGGCGTCCCAAAGATACTAGCTCTAGAAGATTTCCGACCCTCACTATATCTAATAAAGCCTTCCTCACCAAAAAAAGAAATCACCTCAACATCCAGTAAATTTATTGATACTTCAATAAAAACCCCTAGGTTATTTCACGAACCCTACTCAGATACGCATTCATGGGTTTTTGAAGAAATCACGTTGAAACTTCCTGAAGATGGTACTTATTATCTAGTTAGCATTAAAGACGAAATAAAGGTTGGTAAACTCTGGGTTGCGGTAGGTAAAGAAGAGAGCTTTGGGATATCGGATATAGGAAGGCTACCAGGTACAATTACCGAAGTCAGAAAATTTCATTCCACTCTATCCACAGAGAAAGATATAACTTCACAAAGTAATCCCCAATACTTTACATATATTGCTGTCATATCCTCAATCATTCTTATTTGTTTTCTCACTATATCAATATTTTTC
>CAYFIW010000038.1:0-14317 GCA_964343265.1 uncultured Dehalococcoidia bacterium
CAGGATCAAACGGAGCTAGTCAAGCCATTGTCGATGGACGCGTCTTGGGTGCAAAATTCTTACAATATGGTGTCACACAAGCCGCCCTTCAGGCCTATAACAACACGCTTTGCAAGCCGATTTCAGAAGTTGTCTTACGAAATCGTGATGCTGGACCATTCGGTTTGTTGAATATGGTCAATGAACGTTCCAATGGCGACTTCGAATGTATCGACGACGTGATCTCTGCATCAGAACGGTCTGATTTCATGGCAAAATATCAAGCAGCAGCAGGTTTTGCACGCGATGTCCTAAATAGTGCGCCACCAACCATCAGGCCAGAGCATCGCATTGCTCAGGACGATAAGTAAAGCGACAAAATACCCAAAACAATTATCACGCTTCCCGCCCTCCTCATACCCAAAGATCGCAGGTTCAAACCCTACTCCTTATACCATCCATTGGTGACTAAAATCCCCCATTTACCCCACCTTGCTTCAAATCCATAAATAACATAAATTTTGTTAAATTATTAAAATATATTAATAATTACACCTTTAAAACGTATGGAGACATGATGGATTACATAATAAGTACTGTTAGAACACCTGCACCTGGAAAAACTCAAATACTTCTCAAAACAGTGGTTAGTGATTTTGAAAAAAACGTGGGAAGGGGCATGGTAACTTTTGGAAACACAGGATTAATCATAAGCCACAACCCTATTGAAAATGCTGACGCTTTAGAGCAAATGCAAGATTCGTTTCTAGAAGGTAATTCGGTAGCAGAATCTCTTGCCAAGCAAGAAGCTGACTGCTCTGAACCAATAAGATTTCTTTTAAGAGAAATCATAGCTACGATTGACCCTACTAAGAGAGCTAGTAATCCAAAATACATACAAAGGTTTATGATGAGAGCAAAACCTGGCAAGGCGGTAGATTTACTAGAAGGTCTTCTTAAAAATCATGAGATTTCGGATGGCAATTTTAATGTCTCAGCTATGGCTGAAAACCCGGGAATATTAATAATGTCGAAACCAGTAGACCATTTCAATGAAATTCGGAAAGTTTCTGATCTGAAATCATTTCGGGACAATTTCAGAAATAAAGGAGGTGCTGACCTATCAGAATTAGTAGCTTCAATGGAAGGACGTATAATGCGTATCGCCTACATGAATAGAGGGACGTAGCACCTTATAGACGTAAAGTTGATTAAATGTCATGGCGCCTAGCAAGATCACTCAGGCGCCATGACATTTTTTATATTTTTTTTCACTTCCACACGGGCATTTTTCATTCCTACCTATTTTACGGTCAGATGTGTTTCTTATCCGAGCTTTCTCTTGGCAGTTTGCGCAAGTGCACGCAACAGGATGATCATTATGCCAATTAGTGCGATTAACCATGTAAACCTCCAGCTAAAACATCCTTATAATACCCCACAAGAAAGCGAAGATTTTTCAAAGATGAAATAGAATATACAATCTCTTAACCAACAAATTATCTTTACAACCAATTGGAGATATTTGAATGCCAGGTCCATTGGACGGAATACGTATAGTTGAATTTACTCAAATAATTGCTGCTCCCTTCGGCGGAATGCTGCTAGCTGATATGGGTGCTGAGGTCATCAAAATAGAACCCTTAGAGGGTGAACCATGGAGACTTCATAGCCAATTTATACCTAAAGAGAGTCGAACTTATATGGGCCTAAACCGCGGAAAAAGAAGTCTTCCCTTGGACCTTAAAGTCCCACCCTCGAAAGAAATTGTAAATCGGCTGATAAAGATATCAGACGTGGTGATAATTAATGCTCGGCCTGATGTTCCGGAAAAACTTGGAATCGATTACGACACCCTACGTACAGCCAATCCACAGATAATTTACTGCGATAACACCGCATTTGGCCGAAACGGACCTGACAAAAATCGGCCCGGATACGACATAGTAGTTCAGGCAATAAGCGGCCTATTAGCTGCTGACAATAAAATTGTGGATGGAGTTCCTCAACAAGTGAGCGCTACTGCGGTAGCGGATTACGCTACAGGCATAGCAATCGCATGGTCCATCTGTGCTGCACTGTTTGCTAGAGAACGCAAAGGTGTGGGACAAAGAATAGACACATCACTTCTAAGCACCGCTCTCTCTATGCAAGGATCATTCTTTGAATTAGATCAATACACTAAAGATGCTAGACTGGAATTCTTAGAAACAATCGAATCTTTAAGAACGGCTCAAGTTCCATATCAAACCCTATTAGATCAGCAAATTGAGCTAGCAGGTTCCATGGCCGGATTCAAAATTTACTACAACACATATGAAACATTAGACGGTGTTATAGCTGTTGGATGTTTGAGTGAAACTCTTCGTAAAAAAGCAGCTGACACAATTGGCATAACTGATCCTCGTTTCGATGATAATTACGACCCAAATTCAACTGAATCAATCTCAACCGCAGAAGCGTTATTGTCAGAGGCAAAAACCATTATTTCAAATAAATCAACTGCGTTCTGGATCGAGCAATTTGACGCTGCAGGAGTACCAGTTGGTCCAGTAAAATTCATTCAGGAATTGATAGATGATGAGCAGGTCATTGCAAATGATATGGTTGTAGAAGTCAACCATTCTAAAGCCGGAAAAGTACGTATGGCCGGTCCCATGATTAAGATGAGCGAAACTCCACTTGAGGCAAAGTCAGCATCTCCAGCATTAGGGGAGCATACTGAAGAAATACTTTTAGAGATTGGGTACAGTCAAGAGAATATTGACCAATTCTATTCTAACGACGTGGTTAGATAACGCCTTATATAAAAGCAATTAAAATCTGTTGCTGCATAATACCTCTCGCTATATAATTCCCTAGGTTTGCCAAAAGCATTACAAAATTTGTTAATTACTTGTTGAGGAGGCAGTTTACCAAAATGACGTACATAATTGCTGAACCGTGCGTGGATGTTCTCGATAGAGCCTGTATTGATGTTTGCCCTGTAGATTGTATTTACGAGGCAGAAGAGCATAGCATGCTTCTAATCAATCCAGAGGAATGTATTGACTGTGCAGCCTGCGAACCAGTTTGCCCAGTGGCTGCTATTTTTGCCGAAGATGACGTCCCTGCAGATTGGGACAATTATACGGACCTGAATTATGAATATTTTGGCCAGGAAAGATAACCTGCGAGATAGATTTCAGGACACCCTGATTAGGAACTGAGATTTTACAGATAATTCGGTATTATAATCTCCGTAAATAATAGTCGACAAAAGCCCGGGCTGGTTTACAGACTCCCGGGCTTAACTATTTAATGGCAAAAGTTAGTTGCAAAGTGAGACCTCGTGATATGAATGTACCTAATTCAAACTCAGATTATGCGTCAAAAGAAAAACTGTCCATCTCTAACAGAGAGTACGTATTCTATTCGATAAAGGCCCTTGAGGATCAAGGTCTAATAAATATCAGTAAGACACCTTACTCAATAAGAGTTTTACTTGAAAACGTACTAAGAAGCTCGGATGGAGGTCCAGCTACTGATGATCATGTGAAGCTAGTATCATCCTGGAGACCAAACAATAAGCCAGTGAGCGAGTTTCCATACATGCCTGGAAGGGTTGTTCTTCAAGACTTTACAGGTGTTCCTGTAGCAGTTGATATAGCTGCGATGAGAGACGCTGTAGAAGAAAGCGGTGGGGATGCCTCGATTATTAATCCAATCGTAAGATCAGATATGGTTATTGACCACTCAGTGCAAGTAGATCATTTTTCCATGGCTAATTCTCTTGACCTAAACATCCAGAGAGAATTTGAAAGAAATACAGAAAGGTATCAGTTGCTTAAATGGGCACAAAACGCATTTGACAACTTCAAAATCGTGCCACCTGGTACAGGAATAGTGCATCAGGTAAATCTAGAATATCTCGCGGAGGTTGTCCTTAGTGAAGATAAGATTAAAGACCCAGTAGCTTATCTTGATACCTGTGTAGGCACCGACTCCCATACTACTATGATTAATGGTCTGGGCGTTCTTGGATGGGGTGTAGGAGGCATCGAAGCCGAAGCTGTGATGCTAGGTCAGCCATATTATATGGTGGTACCCGAGGTAGTGGGCGTAAGGTTAACCGGCAAACTTCCTGAAGGAGCAACTGCAACCGATTTAGTTCTGTCTATTGTAGAAATGCTGCGTTCCGTGGGGGTTGTAGAAAAATTTGTCGAATTTTATGGACCTGGTCTCAATGATTTACCGCTGGCAGACAGGGCAACCATTGCAAATATGGCTCCGGAATATGGAGCTACCTGTGGGTTTTTCCCAATAGACCATCAAACTATTAAATACTTAACTGACACGGGTCGAGACTCATCTACCGTCGAATTGGTAGAAGCGTACGCCAAAAAAAATAACTTGTACTATGACGACAATGTGGAACCCGAATATACAGTCCAACTTGAATTTGACATTTCCTCGGTAACCCCGTCAATGTCTGGGCCAAAAAGGCCTCAAGACAAAGTCTCTCTGAAAGATGTCGCCAACAACTTCCAAGAGTCATTTGAAGATATTTCTGATATACCGCATAAGATATCTATTGATGATAATGAAGTAGAAATAAGTGACTCAGCAGTTGTTATAGCAGCTATAACAAGTTGCACAAACACTTCAAATCCATCTGTAATGGTGGGAGCTGGACTTCTTGCAAGAAAAGCTAGAAACCTTGGGCTTCAAAGAAAGCCATGGGTAAAGTCGAGCTTAGCTCCTGGATCCACTGTTGTGACTAGATATTTAGAAGCGGCCGGACTAAATGAAGACCTCGATTATCTCGGTTTTAATACTGTTGGTTATGGATGCACAACATGCATAGGAAACTCTGGACCATTACCACAGCCGGTTGCTGAGTCAGTTTCAGATAATGATCTGACGGTAGCAGCTGTCTTGAGCGGAAACCGCAACTTTGAAGGAAGAGTTCACCCGCAAGTAAAAGCCAATTATCTGGCGTCTCCGATCCTTGTTGTAGCATATGCGATTTCAGGCAGAATGGATATAAATTTAGCGGTTGAACCTATAGGAATCAGTGATTCAGGACAAGATGTTTTTCTAAAAGACATATGGCCTTCCCAAGCTGAAATTTCAGAAACCATATCCGCTTGTTTGCAACCAGAAATGTTTAAGGGTCAATACGATTCAGTCGTAGATGGGCCAAAGGAATGGCAAGATTTACAAACATCATCCGGCGTAAATTTTAAATGGGACCCTGAATCCACTTATATTCAAAAGCCACCATATTTTGAAGATTTTCAATCTAATCCTAAAACACGTTCAGAGATTACCAATGCAAGAGTTCTAGTCTATATGGAGGATTCTGTAACGACCGACCATATTTCTCCAGCCGGATCTATTCCTCCCAGTGCACCAGCTGGACAATTTCTGTCGGGAAATGATGTGCCCCGCAGGGAATACAACTCATTCGGATCGAGAAGAGGAAATCATGACGTTATGGTGCGAGGTACATTCGGAAACATACGACTTAGAAATAAACTTGCCCCAGATATGGAAGGTGACTGGACAACCCACTTCCCAACTGGGCAACTGATGCGAATTTATGAAGCTTCTGAACAATATCGAGAAGAAAATGTTCCACTCATAATTATTGCAGGCAAAGAATATGGGACGGGTAGCTCAAGAGACTGGGCTGCAAAAGGCCCAATGTTGCTTGGTGTACGGACAGTAATAGCTCAAAGTTTCGAAAGAATTCACAGATCTAATTTGATTGGTATGGGAGTCCTACCTCTTGTATTTAAAGGTGGGGAATCGGCCGAATCTCTTGGACTTGACGGAACCGAATCCTTCGATATACCTGACGTTGCTACCTCTGTTGAACCTTCTTCAACTGTAAATGTAACCGCTACATCCCAGGACGGAAAAGTGACAAAATTTGAAACTCTAGCGAGGATCGACACTGCCATTGAAAACGAATATTATAGGCATGGTGGACTTCTACCATACGTTCTCAGGCAGATGATTCAATAATTACTAATAATGGCTGTGGCTGCTCTGTCAATTAATTTTCAAGTCTTCAATTAAGCGATTATATCTATCTCTAAGCGACATATTGTCCGGAGACGAAAGATTTGGATCATATTCAAGAATTCTTTCGGCCTCAATACCAGCTAACTCCATTAGTTCGATGTCACTGATCTCTGCAACTTTGAAAATTGGGGCTCCACTCTGTCTGGTTCCAATATAATCTCCTGGGCCACGAATTTTCAGGTCCTCTTCGGCCAATTTAAACCCGTCTGAGGTTCTTCTGAGTATTTCCATTCTATTTCGGGCTTCTTCACCCGGACTATCGGAAACCAAGATACAATGGCTCTGAAATTCACCTCTTCCCACCCTTCCTCTAAATTGATGCATCTGTGATAAGCCAAATCTTTCTGCTCCATCTATCAACATAACAGAAGCATTTGGAACATCTATCCCTACCTCTACTACAGCTGTAGCAAGTAATATATCCAGTCTCCCACACTTAAAGTCATCCATTACGTTCTCTTTTTCTGTCAACGACATCCTCCCATGAAGAAGTCCTAATCTTAATTCAGGAAAAACTTCATATGACAATCTTTCGTACTCGCTCACAGCAGCTCTTGCTTGTATCGATTCTGAGTCATCTATCAAAGAAAAAACTATAAATGCTTGTCTCCCCTCCTTAATTTGTTCCCTGATGAATTTGTATATGTTCTCTCTTCTTTCAGAAGATTCCACAATTGTTCTTATAGGTTTTCTTCCTACTGGCATTTCATTAATAACAGATATGTCTAATTCACCAGCCATTGCCAAAGCTAATGAGCGGGGAATGGGAGTGGCCGACATGACTAACATATGTGGCCTTGGTTCCTTTTCTAGAAGCACTGACCTCTGCAACAATCCGAACCTGTGTTGTTCATCAACAACGAGCATGGCAAGCTTAGGAATGTCAACAGACTCCTGAATGAGAGCGTGGGTACCGACGACGATATCTATGTCACCTGATGCTAATTTTTCTCTAGTAGCATTTTTAACTTTTTCGTTTAGACTGCCCACCAACAGGGCCAAGGTTATGTCCTTCCCGGATTCCATT
The DNA here is from genome assembly GCA_964343265.1 of uncultured Dehalococcoidia bacterium. Taxonomy (GTDB): domain Bacteria; phylum Chloroflexota; class Dehalococcoidia; order Lucifugimonadales; family UBA826; genus CAYFIW01. The sequence continues at coordinate 7,079 of CAYFIW010000038.1, forward strand.
CCTTGTATCTTAATTACATTCTCAAATTCACCATCCTCAACAAGTCCCTCCTTTATGCCCTCTGAAGCTAGCAAAAGGGAGGATAAAGTATGAAAATGTTGTTCTGCCAAAACTTCAGTTGGCGCCATCAAAGCAGATTGTTTGCCTGACGCAACGGCTGTAATCATTGCCGCTGCCGCAACCACCGTTTTACCACTTCCCACATCACCTTGCAAAAGTCTTCGCATCGCAGTTTCAGTAGCCATATCCTTGCTTATTTCACCAATAACTTTCTGTTGGGCTACGGTGAGTTCGAAAGATAAGGAAGATAAAAATTGCCTTAATAAAGAATCATCACACAGAGGTACGGCGGACCCTTCTATCTTCCAGTGAATCCTTCTTTTTCTATAAACGAGCTGCATAACAAACAACTCGTCAAATGCGAGTCTTCTTCGTGCTCTAAGAAGTTCCTTTTTATTTTTAGGGTAATGATAGCTATACATCGCGTCGGCAAGATTCATCAGTCCAGTTCTTGCGATCAAATCTTCAGGAAGAAATTCATCCACAAACCCCAGTGATGAAGAAAGAGCGTTATATACCAACCTTCTTAAGGTTTTCTGATTGATGCCAGATGAAAGTGAATATACTGGAACCAGCCTACCTGTGTGTATGTTAATTCCGCTGTCTCTTAAAATTTCGTAGGTGGGATTCTCTATAGTGATTTTCCCTCTGTATTTTATTGCGCGACCGCTAATGATAATTCGAACACCCTGTTTAAGCTCTTTCATAGCCCATATTTGGTTAAACAAGCTCACGTTCATATTGCCTGTTTCATCACTAACAGTAATATCAATTCTTTTTGCCCCAGAACGGCCTGTCTTTAATGAGGTTCCCCAGACGGTAGCAATAACACTCTGTGTTTCATTTAATTGCAAAGTATTAATTTTACGTATTGAAGAAAAGTCGTCATGGCGAACAGGATAGTTCACAAGCAAATCAAACACAGTAGATATACTCTGCTTCTCATTAAGTAGTCTTACCGTGTTACCTCTACTAGGATATTTCAACTCTGAGATGAGGGCTTGCAGCTTAACTTTTCTATTCTGCTTTACTGGGTTTAAAGCAACGTTAGGAAATTTTGATCTCTTATCCAAAAGTTTTATAAAAGAATCAACCCATATTTGACGTTCACCATGAGAGAATAATTCATACTTGGTGAACTCGGGGGCATCTAAATCAACTAGATACTGATGGTAGTTGTCTAAAAGCAAATCTAGGCCACCTATAACTACCGAATTGTCATAGTTATTAGATCTCTCTTTGCTGAGAATATTCTTTATAGTTGTGACAAAAGTTTCTCTGTCCATATAAGATGAAATTCTGTAGTTTGCCCCTGTGAAAAACGTTGTTTTCACCCAAGTGAAGATGACACTATAAAGTCATAGTGGGGTTGGCCACCCCAATGAACTTCAATTAAAAAGTCTTCATTATTTCCTGTAAATACTTCAATACTCTTGGTTACGATTTCTAAATCTGACTCTCCAAATTTCCCTCCAACCAATACAAGCACATTTTCGCTGTCATTGGATGAAACTTCTTTGATAGCAGGCTCTAGAAGGTCTATAGCGCTATCAGCAGTGGAAACCAAGATGTCTCCTTTCATAGCTATAGGCTGACCCCGTTTTACGGAAACCCCCTTGAATTCTATCGCTCTTGCAGCTTCAAAAATAAAACACGTTACTACAGAGTCCAACACCTCCTTAAATAATTCTTGATTCTCTTCAGGTGTTGCATCCGGATCAAATTCAAAAGCACATTCAAGGCCTTGAGCGACAGAATTAGTTGAAGTAACAACAACATTATTTTCAGATAAATGGGCCGCATTTTGGGCTGCAGAAATAATATTACTATTGTTGGGCATAAGAACAATCGACCGATTCTCGAGAATATTTATAGCTTCCAGAATCTCATTAGTACTCGGATTCATAGTATCACCCCCACTAATTATCATCGTCACCCCAGCATTAAAGAGTAATTTCTCTAAACCATCTCCTGAGGCAACCTGCACAAGTGCTGTAGTTTCCAAAGAGCTTTCTATTGGTGCTTTTTTATAGGAAATATTATCTCCAAGTTTGTACTTTTCTTTAGCAGACCCAAGATTTAGAGACTGGTTCTCCATGTTCTCTACTGAGACTTCAGATATGGAGCCTCGCGTTACTGCATTGGTAATAGCCACACCAGGGTCCTCACAATGAAGATGAATTCGAAATATTTCTCCTTCGCCAACAATGACAACGGAGCTGCCCAAATCATTAAACAGAGAAACCAAATCGTCTTTCTTAGAATCTGAAGTGGTTAACAAGAATTGCGTACAATAACCATATAAATCCTCTTTTTCATGATGACTATCAATGATATTTTTAATCCCTTGCCCTGTTGGGTACCTCAAGTGTAGTGGTGCACCTTTAGGGTCTTTACCCGCAAGCCCCAATGCCATACCCCTCAATAAAATCTCAATGCCATATCCGCCGGAGTCAACAACACCACCTTCTTTTAAAATAGGTAATTGATCAGGAGTTTTATTCACCGAAATATATGCGGCTTCAATAAGCGGATCGAATGCTTCACAAATTGATGCACCGGCTTTGCTCTGTAGAGAAGCTTCCTTAGCCACTTCACGTAGTACTGTCAGCATTGTTCCTTCAACTGGATCATGGACAGAGGAATATGCCATATCGCTAGCATTAGACAAACTTGAAGCCAATGAAGAAGTATCTATGGTTTTACTATCGGATATGCCTTTATGAATTCCCCCGAACACTTGAGACAGTATCACTCCACTATTTCCTCTACCCTCATATAAAGTACCAAGTTTCATAAGTTCCGCTAATTCAGAAATATTCTCAGGATTTTCCTGATCTAAGCGCTTTTTTGTCCCCAAAATAGTTCTGTACATATTCGTTCCGGTGTCACCATCGGGTACTGGAAACACATTAAGTGCATTTATAGAATCCACATGCCGATCAAAATAAATGACAGCAGATTCAAACATTCGCAACAAAACGTCTTTATCATCTAAAGGAGTCTTCATATGACGATAACAATCTCCCAAGGTTATTGAAGGCCAAGACACTAATGTGGTAGCTTTTAAGGTGGCCTCCTTTATTGGAGGCATTATTATCACGGATTAACCTAAATTCGTGTAGGTAAGTGCTAGTTTATTGTAGACATAGCTATTAAGGGCGTCAAAAAATATGGCAACTTGTACAATTTGCAACAAGTCGGGACAATCAGGAAATAATGTAAGCCACTCCAAAAGGCGCACAAGAACCAGATGGAGTCCGAACATTCAAAAAGCTACTGTTGAGATAGATGGAGTCGTACAGAAAACTTACGTTTGTACCCGATGTCTCAGGACTCAATATAAATCTACAATGAAAGATTAATCCAAAGATTACAATCTTCGCTTGTAGCATTTAAATGGCGGGGTTATAGAACGTTTATTCTCAATTGTTGCCACTTCTGATTAGAGACCGCTACTTGGAAGCTAAGAGTGTTACGCGCAAAAAACACCCGACACAAATACATTTACTTATATCAAGTTAAGGAGCAGGTATGAAAGATGGCTGAATATAGTAAATCCGAAGCCCTCGATTGGGCAAGAGAAAATCTTAGAGGCCAGTGGTCTACCTTAATGACCCCTTTTACCCAAGACGACGAATTAGACGAAGAAGGTCTTAGGAAAAACATTAGGCATGTCAGGTCATTAGGCTCCAGTGGAGCAGGTTTCACTTGGGGTATGGGCGAATTCTGGACTCTTACCCGTGAGGAACGCATCCGTGTATATGAAATAGCCAGTGATGAAGCTGCAGGTGAATGGCCTATAGCTGCACATATATCCCACACATCACAAAAAGAGATGGAGACCCTTGCCACACAAGCAGAAGATCTAGGGTTTGATGTCTTGATCGTTGCCGCACCCTACTTCGTCACAAATCAAGAAGACCAAGTGATCGATTGGGTTAAAACATTGTCAGATAAAACCAATTTAGCCGTTATGTATTACAACTCACCGCAATTCGGAATCGTTATGAGTTCGGACGGGTTGGAGAAAATATGTGGGATTGAAAACGTAGTTGGAGTAAAAGAAGCTAGTTTCAATCCTGATTTGTCGATTGAAACTCATTTGAAAGTGGGCAGTAAGGCAATAATTAGTACTCCCGATGAGTGGATATTTAACAAGGGAAAGGAACTAGGATTCGAGCAACAAGTCATGTTTGCCAATACCTCCGACTGGAGATTCGACACCCCTGAAGAAAATCACTATGTAACTTATATTGATAAAGTGATGAGGGGTGATTTCGACAATGAGTACTATCAAACCCACATTGCACCCATTAAGGCTGTCTCAGATAAATGGTGGCAATATACAGTCAAGAAAATGTCAGGAGCTCTTCCTGCTTCAATGTGTAAATATTGGAGTGAATTAATGGGAATGGCTGGTGGTCATGTTAGAAGACCGTTGACAGACCTAACAGAGGAAGAGAAAAAAGAATTGAAGACAGATATAGAAAACGTTAAAAATTAATCGATATTTCGAGAGGCAATCGACATGATTCTTATGGTAAGTGTTCAAGATCTCTACGAAGCTAAACAAGCTTTGAAGGGTGGGGCTGACATCGTTGACGTTAAAAACCTTCAAGAAGCGCTTGTTGGCTCTGCTCATCCAAACGTTGTGAAACAAGTTAGAGATGAGGTCCCCTCTGCTCACCATGCTAGTGTAACTTTGGGTGTAGTTCCTGATCAAATTGGCACTGTTGCGATGGCTGTTTATGCTGCCGGAGTTATAGATGCTACATCTGTAAAAGTAGGGTTCATGGTTAGAGATTATGATCTGGCACTGGAATCACTTATTGCTTGTAAAGAGGCTCTAGAAGGATCAAACACGAAACTCATCGGCTCTTTATTTGCGGACAATTTATTGTATGAAGGTGGTCTAGACCCAAATCTGATGGTAAAACTGGCAAAAGAGAGCAAATGTGATGGATTTTTAATAGACACCCTAGTCAAAGACGGCCGAAACCTTTTTGATTTCATTCCAGAAGAACGACTGAAAGAGATGGTTCTCGAAGGAAAAGAATTAGGTATGAGTACCGCTTTATCCGGTCACCTGAAAATGAGTGATATCGATGAACTGTCTAGAGTTAATCCGGACATAGTAGGAGTTCGTGGAGCAGTATGCCAAAAAGGTGATAGAGACTCACGTGTATACTGGGAATCCGTGGCCGAATTTAAGAAGGAACTAGACCTGAGGGAAAGTGGAGAAGTAGACGCATATGAAGGCAGTAATATTCTAAAATCTGACACATCAAAAGACTCAACAAACTGGGTAATTATCGACGGAACAGGAAAAAATTGTGCAGGCATAATAGCCGCTTTAAGTAAACAAATATCTGAAGATACAAAATCAATCGTAGAGGTCATCATCCCTGACGTGCTAAACACTTATGATCTCATATTGTGGACAGAAAAGAACAGTCATAGTATTTTGACTCAAAGAAAGGATAAAGAAGGATCACTCAGGATGTTAATACAGCCATAATTCTGAAATGGTCCAAATTAATGTAAACAAAAAGGGTCCGCGTTAGAATTACGTGGGCCTTTTTTGTTACGATTGTAGTATGTTTAATGAAATCAATCTCATAGATGTCGTTGGCTTGGTGCGGGATATAGTTATAATCTTATCTCTATTGCTATGCTTATTTATAATCTTTAAAACGACTAAAAAAATTAACAAAACAATTGATAGAATTAACTCTAGTTACGACAAGGTAGTTTCACTTGCCGACACCTTGCATATTTCAAAACCCAAAAACATGGGAATTATTTACAAGGCAGCTAAAACGATACTCTCAATTGGAAGATCGAAACAAGAAAAACGGGGGAAGTGACAAATGGCAAATGATAATGGTGGATTCACAACCGGACTATTAGTCGGAGGAATCCTGGGAACCATCATAGGTATCATGATCGCACCAAGACCCGGATCTGAAACAAGAAGCGAATTGTTTGATAGATCTGAATCATTTCGAGATAGGGCAGAAAGTATCTCTTCGGCCGTTATGGATAGTGTAACCCCAACTGTTGATAATATATCTGAGAAATTGTCGCCAACGGTCGATAGAGTAATTGGGACAGTAACGCCAATAGTTGATCAGGTCAATGCAAAATTTTCCGAATCAAGATCGAAAAATGAGAATGCCGACACGGATGCTGAACCTCCAAAATCAACCACCTGATACCAAATAAAATCTGATAAATAAATTATTTCATTTGACTAGGATAAGAACCTAATATCTTCATCATTGTTACCTTTTGTCTCAGAGCCTTTAGTGCATCTGAAACATGTATATCGGATCGATGACCTTCTATGTCGGCGAGAAACACATATCTTCCCAAACTTTTTTTGTTCGGCCGAGATTCTATCTTGGCCAAATTAATATCCCTGGACGCAAATTCCATTAAACTTTCACTCAATATGCCGGGAGCATCGTCACCAAATTCAAAGCATATTGAGGTTTTATCATTTCCAGTCCTTTGATGATCTGAATGAGAAAGTACTATAAATCTGGTTTCATTGTTAGGAACATCTTCCACTCGGTACTTCAACACTTTGGCTCCATAAAGGTCGGCAGCTCTTTCACTTGAAATAGCTGCAGTTTTCAAATCTGAATCCATCATATCTTGTACAGCCTTTGAGTTACTCAATGATGCTACAAGACTAGCATGTGGCATCTCATTCAATAAGAATTGTCTACATTGACCAAGAGACTGTGGATGCGACAGCACTTGTTGTATTTCACTAATCTGGACTTCACTTCTCGCCATCAAGGCGTGATGAATTGGTATTATTAACTCTCCGCAAATTGACAGTTCCGAACTTTGAATAAGTAAATCTAGGGTAAAAGTAACACCACCCTCTATGCTGTTTTCGATGGGAATGACGCCTTGATCTGCCTTTCCTTGAGATACCAAATCAGCTACGGCCGGGATAGATGTCACAGGAATTAAGTCTCCATCTTTTATCCAGTCTTTTGCTGCCTGCTCACTGTATGAGCCAGGGGGTCCTAAATATGCTATGCTATTCAAAATTAAGCCTCACAAATCTACAGCAAACGATTCTGACAATCGCTCTTGTAACCCTAGCACAATCATATCCGTCACTTTCAGGACGACATCTACCCCAAGTAATTCAAACAA
>CAYFIW010000039.1:0-14313 GCA_964343265.1 uncultured Dehalococcoidia bacterium
TTCAACTTCTGCAAAATCATTTTCATATGCAGAAGATCTGTTGTGGCAGGCCCCTTTAGTACTGACAGCAAGAGCAAGTGCCATTGTTTTCAAGGACCGTGGTTCGTACCCTGGCATTTCCAATCCCTTTACGTGCATCGCAAATTTTTCCCCCGTTCCACTTGCCAAAACTTTACTGGCTCTCAAGACACCCTCTGCAAGCAGATCACCAATACCTTCCCGATGAACAATCTTTTTGAGAACCGATGACACTACTCCTGGTGTCGTGAGGTTTATATCGTCTTCACCTGTTAATTCTTTTTCCTTACACTCTAAATACCAGGCGACCGTAGCGCCTGCACTTATAGTGTCCAGACCCATCTGGTCACAATATCGAACATTTTCCAGCATATCTCTCCGGTTTGAAGATCCAACCAGCGGACCCATTGCAAATACACTCTGATATTCAAGTCGGGTGCTGTCACCTTTTGAACCGGGTATTTCTACTATCTTTTCACACCCTATAGTGCAATTGGCACAGTGAGCCTGCTTGACTTCCAAATCTTGATAAATTGATTCCGCTTCAAATACTTCAATGTTCTCAATTTTTCCTTTTCTAAAATTAGATGAAGGTAAAACGTTTAAACGATTGAAAACAGATGTGTTAGCCATCGTACCAATAACCCGGTATTTTTCAGTCGCATTACCTATACTTTTTATACTGAGTTCTTTTCTTTTTGTTGATAGGGCACTTTCATTAAAGGAATTCGTACTCAAATTCCCTTTAATGCAAAGCGCCTTGATCTTTTTCGATCCCATCACTGCACCCACTCCGGTCCTTCCAGCTTGCCTCCCACCATCATTACTTATAGTTGCAAACCTAACCAGGTTTTCTCCTGCAGGGCCTATAGTTGCCACTCTATAATCGTCACCATAAGATTTCTTTAGTAAATCCTCCGTTTCTATGGTGCTAAGCCCTAAAAGATTTTCAGCATTTTCAAAAACAACTCCATTTTCGGTAATCACCAAAAACTTCCATACAGGAACACTCCCCTTAATAACCAAAGCATCGTAGCCAGTCGCCTTCAATTCAGTCGCTAAAAAACTTGAAGACATAGAATCCCCAACTAACCCCGTTAGGGGGGATTTTGAAACAACAGCAAACTTTGATGATGTAGTAACTTTTGTACCTACCAACGGACTTGTACAAAAAATAATGGGGTTTTCTGGATCAAAAGGATCAACCTTTCGAGGGCAATACTTGTACAGTAACCAGGTTGCCAACCCTGTGCCACCTATATAGTCTCTTAAAACATCTTCATCGAAATACACGTCAGACGAATTTTGAGTGGTTGCATCTATCAACAAAAACTTGCCGTTATAACCGTACATATTTATCCACCTGACATGCTCGGCACTATCAATATCGTATCGTTATCAAAAAATTCGGCGCTTGCATAATTAATGAAACACATCCCATCTCTGTTAAGGGTATAGCTAGATAGAAGCTTACCATTATCAACGTCGATAATTTTCCCCGAAAACTGTGGAACCCCCTGAAGCAATGCCTCAGATATTAAACTCCAGCATGCAATTCCATCACAGAGTACTTTTAGGGTGAGTTTCTTTCTACCAGAAAGAATACGAGCGGTTCCAAAAAATTCGAAATTTATCGTTATTAGACTATCCATTACGCGCGTCAAATAACTTGTATTGTTCACGAGCAGTAAATAAATCGTCCTCTGTATTTACATTAAAAAAGCTTAACTCGGCCCCTTGGATGCTATTGATTACATCTTCACTTATTTCTTCCAAATAAATTTCGTCAAAATAACTATCCATTCGAAAGTTGCCACTCAATATATTTTTCTCTATAAATGGAATACAAGTTGAGTTGTAAAGTGCATGAGTGGGTTGGTAACGTCCATTTATTACCGGAACAATCGCATCACATCTATTCTTGCTTATGATCGACAACATGAAGCGAATTAATTCCCTCGATATAAATGGCATGTCGCAAGCTACGACAAGCGACCATAAAGTATCCGAAGCTTTTAAGCCGGTATAAAGTCCACCAATAGATCCTCTTCCTTTTAGATCGTCTGATCGATATTGGATACACTTTGGAAGGCTCAATTCGTTTTGCCTCTCTGGACGATCACCTATAATCAAGACCTCGTCACAACTAGACTGCAGCGCGCCGATAACCCTATCAATTATCCTTTGACCCCCGACATCTACCGAGGCTTTATCCCTTCCTAATCTACTACTTTTACCCCCCGCCAGTATTATTCCGGTGACTCTTTGTGAATTACTCATTACACGCTCTCAAAAACCTATACATTCTCAATTGACGGTAATATACCTACCCATTTCTGAAACGTCATACCCACCAAGGGCATCAATTTTAGCTTTCAGTTTCTCAGATTTAAGGCATTCAATTAACCGATACACATTTGGATTATCCTCCAATTGATCTTCAAGAATAACGAGCTGATATTTCTCTTCACCCAACGGTATAAATTCCAAATCATTTGACAATGCTGCCGCTTCTATTCCAACGCCGACGTCGGCGTATCCACCTGATATAGCCGCTGCTACAGTCCAATGGGTGTACTCTTCATTGTCATACCCACGAATTGATTCACGGGCTATATTCAATTCATCTAGCTTGTAGTCAACGAAAAGCCGTGTTCCAGATCCTATTTGTCGGTTTATAAACAAGCAATCATTTTCAACAATGGACTTAAGCCCAGATATCTCTTTGTGATTATTCTTTGCAAAGATAAGTCCCTGGGTCCGACCAACAAACTCATACAATCTGACTTTTTGATCCGGCAAAAATCTAGTCACAGCTGACTGGTTGTATACACCAGTTTCAGTATCCAATAAATGACTACCAGCAAGATGAGCATATCCCTTGCTGAGGGCAATCAAACCTCCGACACTGCCAACACTTGATGTAACCAGCCTCAAATCTTTGTATAAATCCGATATTTCTTCAGCAAGAAGATGTAATGCTATATCATCACTTCCAGAGAGAATTATCGTATTTTCAATGCTCCGTCTTTCTCTCGTAAGTTCTACTACTATATTCTCCCCCTCATCCAACCCTTCTTTTCGTGAAGGAATATGACCAATACCATCTGACCGAGACATAGATAATGTCATAGCTGCCCCTCTCGGAGATGGTGTTGCAATAAAATCCCCTCCAACCTTCCCTAAATTCACCCTAATAAACTCATCTTCACCCATTGGTGACATTGTTTTCCTAGATATTTTTGCATTCACGAAATCACTAAGCCGTATAGTTTGTCCCAACATATTTAACACGATTTTTTTTACAAATAATTGTGATGTAATGAAAGTAGAGGATGGATATCCAGGTAGCCCAAATATTGGGGTTCCGTCCACCTCTCCAAATATGACTGGATGACCGGGACGAATCGCTACCCCATGAAAATGGACTTTACCAATAGAATCAATGGATCCTGAAGTGTAATCTTCCGAGCCGGCTGAGGAGCCAGCAATTAAGATGATCAAATCATATTTTGTAGTTATTTCTTTAAGTTTATATTGTATTCTTTGAAATTCATCAGGTAGGAATTCCAACACTTCAGGAACTCCACCCCATCCCTGAACTTGCGTACTGACCATTAATGAATTGAACTCTATTACTTCGCCTGGTTTAGGTATAGACCCGATTGGAACCAGTTCATTACCTGTAGGAATAATAGCTACTTTAGGTTTCCGTACTACTGAAATAGAACTATATCCCCCTGCCGCAAGGCAGGGTATATCTGAAACTCTTATCTCAGAACCTTTTTGTAACAAGATTTCTGTAGTGGCTATGTCTTCTGCAATTTTTCTAATATGTTGGTATGGATATACTGATGCTCTTATTTGAATTTCGTCTTCCGACACCTTTAAAACATCTTCGATCATGACAACCGAATCCATACCATCTGGCATTGGATCACCTGTATCTATCCAAATGTAATCGGAAACATGTTTTAGAAACACCGGGGTGTTGTCAGTAGCCCCAATAGTTTTTGAAGAATGAGTGGCAATCCCATCCATTGCAGCAGTGTTTGTTATTGGAGACGATATTTTGGCAAATATTGTCCCAGATACCACTCTGCCTACCGCATCCTCCAAACGAACCAATTCATCTTCTTCTTCAAATGATGACCCAGCATCCAGAATCCACTCATCTAAAATCGAGACGGCCTTGCTAAGAGGAATGTCCTTTAAGTAATAATTCCTATTTTCATTTCCAAAACTCAAAAACAATCCTCAATCTAAAAATACCTGAACATCAGCTCCGGCATATAAACCTGAAACATCAGGAGGAATTTCTATATATCCATCAGATTTTAATATGGTAGATATGGAATTTGACATACCCAGAACAGGCTGAACATTGACCGCATCGATCTTTTTAACCAACTTAACTCTTATGTAATCAGTTCTCCCTGTCAGAGATGCAACGTTCTCTACTAGGTTTCCTGAGACGATAGGCCGGTGAAAAGGATTTGATAACCCTGCCAGTCCTAGAATTATTGGCTTGGCGACGATATCAAAAATCGTTAATGCGGACACTGGATTACCTGGCAACCCAATGATTGGTTTATTGGAAACTAAGCCCAGAACAGTAGGCTTACCAGGTTTTACTGTTAAACCATGGATTAGCACTCCAGGTTCTCCAAGAGATTCAACAACTTTTGAGGTTAAATCCCTGCTGCTTACGGAACTACCTGAAGTAAATATAAGCACATCACATTCATCGATAGAATTTTTCGCAACTTCAAACTGTTGTTGAAAATCATCTTTTTGACGGGGATATAACTTAATATCGACTGGCAAGGTCTCGCACGCTGCTGCAATAGTATACAAATTTATATCCCTGACCTGACCTAGTTGAGGGTTTACTGAAGGGTCCACAAGTTCATCTCCTGCCGAACATATACCCACAACTGGTTTCCTGTAGACATTGCAATTGGTGATTCCATTGGTCAGTAAAGAGCCAATAATACCTGCATCCACCATTTGTCCTTTTGATACGACATCACTCCCTTTTAAAAAATCGTCTCCTATCGGAACAATATTTTCACCAATAGACACCGGCTTATAAACTTCCAATAATCCATTCTCCGTGATCTCGGTTTGCTCAAGCATGACCACGGCGTCTGCATTCTTAGCGATCATGCCTCCAGTGTGGGAAACAGCAGACTCACCAGATTTAATAGCAATGGTTGCGAGGGTACCCATAGGTATTTCCCCAATTACCTCCAGATAAGCAGGTAAAGAGTCTGAAGCTCCATACGTATCTGAGGCACGTACAGAATAACCATCCATAGATGAACGGGCGTAGGGTGGTAAATTATCGGAAGATTCATAATCCCTGGAAATAATACGACCGTGTGATTTTTCGGTGTCGACTATTTCATCGCTTATAACGGAGAGTTGACTAATCATAAATTTTGAAGCCGAGTCCGGACTAGTCAGGTTAAAAAATTCTGACATATAGATCACCTCAGTAAGGTGATCTATATTACCAGACCATTTTTTTTACAAACCTAGAATATTTCCCTCATCATCAACATCTAGCTGCCTCGGCGAACCTGGAAGCCCAGGCATAGTCATTATATTCCCTGCTATCGGATAGACGAATCCTGCTCCTCTGGAAACGCGTACGTCTGAAACCCTGAAGGTGTAATTAGATGGTAATCCCTTTAGGGACCGATTATGGGACAAAGAAAGATGGGTTTTAGCCATACAAATTGGCATGTCACCCCAACCATTAGATTCGTACTGACGGAGGGTTCTCCTAGCTGAAGCGGTATAAGACACATCGACAGCATTGTACATTTTAGTTGCAAGATTATAGATTTTCTCTTCTAGGGAACTTGACTCTTTATACATGTAAGTTATCTTCGGTTTATTCTCTTGGGTTGCTGAAACCACAGCTTCCGCAAGCCCTATCGCTCCATCTCCACCATTTTCATAGACATTGATTTCAACAGCCGCAAATGCACCCGATGACTCTGATTCAGATTTTATAACTTCGATTTCTGCATCTGTGTCGGTGGAAAATCTATTAATAGCAACTACGACCTCCAACCCAAACCCTTTTATAGCCGAAATCAAGTGAGTCAGGTTAGGCATTCCCCTAGAGACTGCTGCAGGATTTGATAGTCCAAGATCCTTTTGTGACACTCCACCATGAGATTTAAGAGCTCTGGAGGACGCGACTATCACTGCTGCATGTGGTTCTAAGTCATTAAATCGAGCCTTTATGTGCATAAATTTTTCAAAGCCAAGGTCTGCTCCAAAGCCAGCTTCTGTAAGAACATAGTCAGCGTGTCCAATTGCTACTCTGTCTGCGATAACAGAACAACATCCATGAGCAATATTACCGAATGGACCAGCGTGAACTAAAACTGGTTGTCCCTCAGTAGTCTGTACAAGATTCGGCTGGATAGCTGTCCTAAGTAATGACATCATTGATCCAACAGCGCCTATATCAGAGGCAGTTACCGGTTGCCCAGTCTTCAGATATCCGACAACCATTTTAGAAAGTCGCTCTCTCAAGTCGTTTAAATCTGAACAAAGAGCCAAGATTGCCATTACCTCAGATGCCGTGACAATATCGAATCCAGTTTCTCTAAGAGGCGCATTTCCTGAACCCCCTAGGCCCGTTGTAACATTGCGTAAAGATCTTTCTTCTACGTCAGTAACTCTCCTTAAAGTGACGTTGGCAGGATCAAATCCACTTATTGATCCTCTTTGAGCCGCATTGTCAGTCAGTGCCGCCAAGAGGTTATGGGCGGAACCGACAGCATGCGCATCGCCAGTAAAATGAATATTAACTTCATCTTCTGGCTCAACCCGAGAAACTCCACCACCTGTTCCCCCTCCCTTGATCCCAAAAATAGGTCCCAGTGAAGGTTCTCTAAGAGTAGCGGCGACTTTTTTGCCGATTTTTCCAAGGCCTTGAGCTAGGCCCACAGTAGTGGTTGTTTTACCTTCTCCAGCAGGGGTCGGTGTAATGCCCGTGACCACTACAAGTTTTCCATCTTTAGAACCTTTGTATAATTCTGAAAGAGGAATTTTTGCTTTGTATTTTCCGTACGGTAATAGGGCATCGGAGGATATCCCCAATTGATCAGCTATTTCTTGAATTGGTCTCATGTTTTTTAAACCTCATCCCACTAATAAGGCAAACATGTTAGTCGTAAAACATCAATCAGTCTATTGGGTAACCCGAACCTCAGGACGTAAAACCCATACCCAACCAGTGAACACAATCAACGCGACTGCTAGTATTCCAATTACAAACTGCCCTCCAAAAACATCAGCCGCTATACCAGCAGGCAATATTCCAAGAGGCATCAGTCCAAAATTTAACTGAAAAATGCTCATAACCCTGCCTCTGAATTCATCATCAGTAATTTCCATCACCAGTGCCATATTTATGGTTCTTCTACTCGCATCACCCAGACCCAGAGGAATCATCATAATGGCGGCAAAATAATAAAAGGGAACTAAGGAGACAAATAACAAACTAATTCCAGATAGCAATGTACCCCACAGTAAAAGAATACCCCTGTTTTTATTTCCTTTGGCTGCAATATAGAGTGCCCCTATCAGTGAGCCAGCTCCCATAATCGCTACCAACAACCCCATAGAATCAGCTCCTAATTGATATATATCCACAATAAATATAGGCATTAGGAATCTAAATGGCATTGCAAGCAAAGTTGTAGCCAATGCCATTATCAAAAGGATCTGGATTAACCTGCGACCTCGTAAATATTCAAAACCTTCCTTTATATCTCTAAACACACTACTAGGCTTAGTTTTACGAGATTTCACGGAGTTATTTCCAATCTCTCCAGAATGTCTAATAAACAAAGTCAAAGCAGCAGCTAATAGGGACAATATTGAAATCAAGAAATATACTTTTCCAGGTCCAATAGTCCCATACAATATTCCTGCCAATGCAGGGGCAGCTAGTGTAGTCGCACTCATGGCAGCTGCATTTAATGCAAGAGCGTTTGAAACCAGTGACTTACCTACTAGTTGTGGTATCAAAGCTTGCCGCGCAGGCATCATAAAGGCAAATATTCCTCCTTGAAGAATGGCAGCTATCAGCAAGTGAGACCAATGAACAAAACCGCTCTCAATTAGAATAAAAACAGAAAATGCTATTGCGAAAGAACAAAACTGGCCTATTTGTATGATTCGCTTACGATTGAGCCTGTCGGCAATAACTCCACCAAACAAAGAAAATGCAAGCATAGGCATGGCTGCCCCTGCATTAACAAGACCGAGGAGAGTACCAGAATCTTCAAGTTCATATACAAGATATCCTCGAACCAACATCTGCATTTGAACCCCTGACATCAAGGCGATTATGCCAACCCATAAAAAAAAGAAATCTCTCTCCTTAAGTGATGATGTAGCTTGGGAAATTTTCAAATACATTCCTCTTGAAGGCTTAAGAATTTGATTTCAAAATCCATTAACCCCTCAAAACAGGGGTCCGGGCTGCGGAATGCGCTCATCTCTGCAAGCAAAAAAGGCTCCCACAGGTGTTCAACCCGGACCCGATAAAATCAAATTTATAAAATTATAAGATGGTGTGACTTATAATATGTGTTGAGGTTTAGCAAAGTCTAATTTTTCTATACTGAGGACGTTTTTTGGGAAACACATTTGGAACATCATTTAGTGTAACTACTTGGGGAGAATCGCACGGAGACGCTGTCGGTGTGATAGTAGATGGCTGCCCTCCGGGTCTAGCAATCGACATAGATCTTATTCAAACAGAATTAGACAGACGAAAGCCTGGTCAAAGTGAAATTTCAACACAACGAAAAGAAGGGGATAAAGCTGAGATATTATCTGGTGTTTTTGACGGCATGACCCTAGGAACCCCAATATCTATAGCGGTGTGGAATTCTGATGCAAGAAGTAAAGACTACGAGGAAATGAAATCTCTTTACAGGCCGTCTCATGCGGATTACACGTATCAGGCCAAATATGGCATACGTAATTGGAAAGGTGGTGGACGATCCTCAGCAAGAGAAACAATAGGTAGGGTGGCAGCAGGTGCGATAGCTAAACATTTCTTGTCCAAGCAATATGGAACTGAAATCATTGGATATGTAAAGAGAGTACATGATATCGAATGCGATATTGAATTAGATGATGTTACGACAACCAATATAGAAGCTAATATGGTCAGATGCCCGGACCAGAATATTGCAACCATTATGACTGATGCCATAAAAGAGGCTCGCAAAAACGGAGATTCGTTGGGTGGCGTGGTTGAATGCGTTGTAAAAAATACACCATTAGGACTTGGAGAGCCCGTTTTTGACAAGCTGGATGCAGATCTTGCCAAGGGAATAATCTCACTTCCTGCTTGTAAGGGATTTGAAGTTGGGTCAGGATTTTCTGGTACCTATTCAACAGGGTCTGCACATAATGATCCTTTTTACATGAAAGATGGATCAGTAAGGACCGAGACGAATAATTCTGGTGGCATTCAGGGTGGTATAAGTAACGGAGAAAATATTGTTTTTAGAGCTGCTTTCAAACCAACTGCAACAATAATGAGTCCTCAAAAAACCGTGGATGTGTTTGGAAACGATGTAGAGATGAAGGGTAGGGGAAGACACGATCCGTGCGTCCTTCCTCGAGCTGTTCCGATAGTTGAGTCTATGGCTGCCCTTGTCTTAGCAGACCATGCACTAAGGCATAGGGGACAGGTGGGCTCATAGGAGAGGTGGATAATAATACCCCTCCTATGAAATGCACGGCTAAACGACAGGCGATGTACCACCATCGACATTGATCGAGGCGCCCGTAACATAGCTACTTCTCTCAGATGCAAGAAAAGCGACCACACTACCCACTTCACTAGCCTCTCCCACTCGACCCATAGGCACCCTCTGTCCCATATTCTCATAAAAGTCATCTAGAGAACCATTTTGAGAGCTCTCCCACCTTTTACGATGTTGACCACTTTTGATAAGACCAACCCCAACTGTATTTACTAGAATATTATCTGATGCCAAATCTTTAGACATAGCTTTAGTTAAGGCTATGCCAGCAGCCCTGCTCACCGAAGTAGGTACAGATGATGGCCCCGGGGCTTTACCACCAGGAGTTGTGATGTTTATGATTCTACCTCCCCCTTGTTTTTTCATGTGTTTCACCGCAATGCGGGAACATCTGATGGCTCCATATACTTTTAAATTGATATCATAGTCCCAAACTTCATCACTGGTTTCCTCAAATGGATTTGCAGAAGATGTACCTGCGTTATTTACCAATATATCGATACTTCCATGTTTTTCTAACAACGCACTAAACATTGCATCAACTTGGTCAATTTGAGTGACATCGCAACTGATAGACGAAATATTTCCATTTGTTTCTGACTTTATTTTATTAACAGCCTCATCCAAGGCATCCTGCCCCCGGGCGCAAATTACCACAGAAGCACCCTCATTAGCTAACTCCCAAGCAGAGGCATATCCTATGCCATCGCTTCCTCCAGTTATCAATGCAACCTTTCCCTTTAATCCTAAATCCATGTCTTTCTCCCTAACTTCATTCTTTTGTATACCCTTCTTCTAATAGGTCGGTTATGTATTTAACCTCTACGTCTAAACCTTCTTGTCTAATTCCGTTCTCTAGCTGCATAAAACATCCTGGGTTAGCCGTAGCTACAACAGTTGCTCCAGTGCTTTTAATATCTTTCATCTTCGATTTCAAGACCAGACCTGACATCTCTTGCTCTGTAATCATATAAGTCCCACCTGCTCCACAACAAATTCCAGAATTGGGTAATTCTACAAATTCAACACCACCTATTCCGTTTATAAGATCTCTGGGTTCTTTTTTAATTCCTTGTACATTAGCTAAGTGGCATGAATCTTGATAAGTCACCTTGAGTTTAAGATCTGATGATGACTCCACCACTTTAATGCTTCCTAATAATTCGTGTACATCTCTGACTCTTGCCACAAAATTCGAAGATTTTTCAGAATATTCCAAGTCATGTTTAAGTAATTCATGATATCCCTTCAACCTCGCCCCACACCCAGCAGACATAGTTACTATCAGTGTTTCTTCATTCATTCCGAATGCATCAATGTTTTTTCTAGCCAAATTTGAGGCAGTATTCAAATCTCCAGCATGAGAGTTTATTGCACCGCAACAAACTTGATTCGACGGTACTACCACGTTAAACCCATTACGGTTAAGGACATTAATTGCTGATCGCATTTGATCCCCTTGGAAAATCGGCATTATACAACCAGACAAAAAATACAAATCTTTAGATTGATCATCTTTGGATATGTAGACTTGGTTCTTGGCCTTAAACGATTTACCATAAATATTGGGTATCTGATCATCTAGATTTCTCAGTAACTTGGGCATAATCAGCAGTAGCTTTGAATACCTCACAGCCTTTTGAAGGCCAAATGAAACATACAAAACAGTAAGCAATCCCAAAAAATTCAAAAGTCTTTTTCTTGGTATTAATCTCTTTAATAAAATCTCATTAGAAAATTTCATGAGAATAGATTTTTTTCTTCGCTCTTGTACCTTGGACATAACTGATTCAATAAGGCTGCCATATGGAACACCGGACGGACAGGCCGCCTCACAAGCCCGACATTGAATACATAGGTCCCAATGTCTAGTCACCGTCTCATCTACGGCTATCCTATCTTCATTAACAGCTTTCATTAATGCCAAGCGCCCACGGGGAGACTCCGTTTCAAGACCCGTTTGCAAATATGTCGGACATGCCTGCAAACAAAACCCACAATGAACACATTTATAAAGTTCATCTTCGTTGACAAATGGGCTTTGACCGTGGGATGGTTTTTCAGAAGATACGTTTTTAGAAATCATCAATTAAAGATAAATCTCCCGGAGTTCAAGGTATCATTGGGATCGTATACTTTTTTCAGAGAGTCCATCTGTTTCATAGAGTCTATATAATCAGTATCCCATACGTTGAAAAATCGCTTCCATTCAGCAGGAATTCGTTCATAAGTTAAAGAACAATCTAAACTGTTAACTTTCTGTCTTATGTTTTTTAAAATCTTTACTCCAGCTTCGTCATTTACTGAATCTTGGTCCCCAGTAATCAGCATAATCAAGGTCCCGTAGCCCGGTTGAGATATTAGAGAGATCCGGCCCAATTCATTATTCCAACCTTCAATTAAGGTTTTTTCAAGTTCCTGCATTTTTGAAGGAATAATGGATATGCGCCCTATAATTGAAAAATCACCATCAGAGGACAGTGTACAATCACGTATTTGGTCCCATATAGCTCTTGATTCCAAGTCTTCATATCTTTGAACGTCATAGACTCCATAATTGGCACATAGGTCGGTAACTATTTGAACCTGTCTATTACAAGATCGTTCTCTACCTCCCAACCTTATGGTACATACTGACTCCTGACTAAAATTAATATCGCTTGAAACTAATCCACCACTAGTGCAAGCTAAGGAAAGTGGCATCATATAGCTGTTATATATGCTTTGGCCAAATTCGTGAGCTGATACAGAATCTGGAAAAGACATTTGCAAGGATATTTCTTTTCGAGGACTGGGAGTTAATTTAAATGATACTTTTGTGATCACACCTAAAGTGCCAAATCCTCCAACGTGCAGTCGGGCCATATCATACCCGGAAACATTTTTTACTACTTGTCCTCCACTTTTAGTAATTGTCCCATTAGCCAGTAAGACCTCCATACCGATTACTGTGTCCCTAGGGTGACCAAGTTGCCATCTGAGATAACCTGGGGGTAAAGATGCAATTGTTCCTCCAACTGTGGCTTGACCGGGTAGTGGAGCATCAATTGCCAAAAATTGTCCATGCTCATCTAAAATAGATTGCAGTTTAGCAATATCCATTCCTGCCTCAACAGTACATGTCAGGTCAGCAGGATTATGAGATACCATTTTACTTAGAGCGGTAGTGTCTATTCCAATATCAAACTTTTTTGGAGTATTACCCACCTCCAAACGAGTACCACCCCCAAACGGAATCACGCCCAACCCAGCCGTGTCATATTCAAAAAGAATTGAAGACAATTCATTTACTGAGGTAGGTTTAATCACCCCGTTGAGCGGCTGGATTCCATCAACTTCTAAAGACAAAAAGATACCTATAACACCTTTATATATAAGCTCCGGGCCCAACTTTCGCTATGGCCCTGGCCTGCGATATATCGCCACAGGCGGCGCCAGTTGGGAAAACCTTACCTGGATTGAAGGAGTCTTCTGTTTCAAAAGCAACTTTCAGAAGAGCCATAGCTGCCATATCTTGATCAGTAAACATGAGCGGCATCTGGTTTTGTTTCTCGAGGCCAATACCATGTTCTCCAGACAGCACTCCTCCAGCGTCAACGCATATACGCAGTATTTCTGCACCGATAGCTAATATATTTTCAGTATCCCCAGGTTTCCTCTCATCAAATAATATCGATGGATGAAGATTCCCATCTCCGGCGTGCAGTAGGTTTGCAATTCTATATCCCGATCTTTCAGATAGCTCATTTATCTGTCTCAGAACATCTACCAGCTTCGTTCTAGGTATTGTCCCATCTACCAGATAATAATTTGGTGCAAGCCTTCCTAGAGCCCCTAAGACTCCTTTCCTCCCAGCCCATAATCTCTCTCTTTCTTGCTCATCTGTAGCTACTCTGATTTCCATCGGACCAAATTCTTCACATATGGACTGAATTTCATCTGCCTCTTCTTCAACAAGTTCCTCGAGTCCATCCAGCTCAACCAGCAATACCGCTCCGGCGCCTTCAGGATATCCAGCACCAACCGCCGATTCCGCTGCTTCTATGCAAAAATGATCCATCATTTCAACAGCCGCCGGGACTATGCCAGCTCCAATGATCCCAGACACAGCCGCACTGGCAGTTTCTACATTATCAAATACTACTAAGAGGGTTTTTACTGATTCTGGGGTTTTAAGAAGCCTAACAACTACCGAAGTTACAATGGCAAGAGTACCTTCAGAGCCTATTGTTATACCCCGTAGATCATATCCTGTATTTTCTCTATGCGGACCTCCAAACCAAGTCACGGAGCCATCCGCAAGTACAACTTCCATTCCTAGAACATGATTTGTAGTCACACCATAGGCTAAACAATGAGGTCCTCCGGAGTTTTCCGCAACATTACCGCCTATAGTACATGCCCTTTGACTCGAAGGATCTGGGGCGTAATACAACCCCATTGATGACACATGGTTTGATAAGTCTAAATTAACGACCCC
>CAYFIW010000040.1:0-13947 GCA_964343265.1 uncultured Dehalococcoidia bacterium
TTTATCTCTTCAAAGGCTTGGAAGTATTCAAGCTAGATTTGGACAGATGGGCCGTAAAGCATGGGATTTATCACAAGGTATTGATTTAGATCCTATCGTGGCTGACAAAAAAAACCTTGAATTAACTGAGTTTATCTCTCTTCCGTTCCCATCTATCTCGAGAGAAGTTTTATTTTCTGCGGTCGACTCACTCATTAGAAGAACATATACGCGATCGGAAATTAAAGGAAAATATATTGTTAAATTAACTCTGAGATGTACCATTTTCAATTCTCCTTCCTGGAGTCGCTCCATTGTTTTTAAAGAGCCAGCAGGTAATGCGCCTCAAGCTTCTTCTTCTGTTCGTCATATTCTTTCAAACGTTGATTTGCCGGGGCCTATCGAGGATGTTGCTTTAACTGTTGATAAATTGATAGGTGATCATGGAGTACAGTCAAATGCATTTTCTGATTTTTCGAATAACCCTTCTGGATCTTTCATGACTAATAACGTGAGATTTCATGTGAAATCAGATGTCATGAAGTCTCTTTATCGAGTTGTAGATTTGGACTCAGATCATCCATTACCTGAGATGCGATCTTTACAGATTTCTCTTGATCCACAATCTGGTGATTCAGTACGTAACTTAAATGTTCCCAAAAAAATAAAAGTGAAAGAAGTGAAGGGAAATCCTATAGAGATATCTTTTTTTGGAAGGAGGAAATCACCAGTTAAGGTTCGTACATTAGATATGTGGAAAATAGATCTTTGGTGGATGCCAAATCCTATTCAACGTATTTAC
Organism: uncultured Dehalococcoidia bacterium; assembly: GCA_964343265.1. Taxonomy (GTDB): domain Bacteria; phylum Chloroflexota; class Dehalococcoidia; order Lucifugimonadales; family UBA826; genus CAYFIW01. The sequence continues at coordinate 782 of CAYFIW010000040.1, forward strand.
TACGTTGTTAAGCCTGATGGGATTGGACAGATCACCGTGTTTAAAGATATTTCCCAAAATTCTTATGCTCGATCATGTGATGAGGAAGTTAATAACTCTGTCAATATTCCTTGGTATCAGCAGAACTACTAATGATTGGATGGACGAAATGAGTGATAAATATCACTACGTTGAACTTCACGCACATAGCTTTTACTCGTTTGGAGAAGGTGCCTCGCATATCCATGAATTACTTTCTCAAGCGTATGAATTAAATTACTCTGCTATGGCTTTAACAGATCATAATATGTGTGGATCACTGGAATTCTCAAATCAAGCTAACAGTTTGGGTATAAAACCTATTACAGGTGGTGAAATCACTTTACTTGATGGATCCCATATCGTCTTGTTGGCCGAAAATAAGAAAGGATATGCAAATATATCCAGACTATTTACGTTGGCTAATAGAGTTGATCGTAAATCTCCGAGATTAGATCCCGAGCAGATTGATGAACATTCTGAAGGTGTGATTTTATTAACAGGTTGCAGACTAGGAAAAATTCCAAGTCTAGTGTTACAGGGTAGGTTAGATGAAGCAAAGATTATTTTAGGACGTTATGTTGATTGGGTTGGACATGATTCAGTTTTTGTTGAACTAAACCACAATTTGTTACATGGTGATACTAAACGTATACGTCATCTAGTTTCTCTCGCGGATGAGTTGAACCTTTCTGTCGTCGCAACAAATAACGTTCATTATCATGTTCCAGAGCGTCATAAACTTCAAAATGCGTTGGTGGCGATAAAACGTAATGGGACTATAGATGATGTTATTCATGATCTGAAATATAACAACGAGTTTTATCTCAAATCTGACGAACAGATGAAGTCATTATTTGCCGAGCTTCCAGAAGCTATCAGGATGACGGTAGAAATATCTGACAGATGTATTTTTAATTTATCTTCTGATTTAGGATACTCCCTTCCTTACCCAACAGTTCCTGAAGGTTATGAACCAATTACTTATCTTCGTAGGCTTTGCTATGAATCTGCTCAGCGTCGCTACGGTGGGGTTAGCGAATTAGTTCAGTCTAGATTAGAAGAAGAATTTAGGTTAATAGAGAAACATAAATTAGCTGGTTTTATACTTTTATATAGAGAAATAGTATTACTTGCACGAGGTATTATGCAGGAGATGGGTCGTGTGAATTCCGAGGACCCAATGGAATGGAATCCTCCAGGTAGAGGGCGCGGATCTTCAGTAGCGATGTTGACAGGTTATTTAATTGGTATCTCACATGTTGATCCTCTGGTATATAACTTAACTTTAGAGAGATTTTTGCCGGAGGATCTTCGTATACTTCCAGATATTGATCTAGATTTCCCAAGATATTTAAGAGATTTGTTGATTGTTCGAATACATCAACATTTTGGAGTTGATTATGCTGTTCTGGCAGGCATGATAACTACTTATAAGTCTCAAGGTGTAATCTCTGATTTAGGAACAGCTCTTGGAATTCCTTCTGATGATCTGAGAAAATTTTCTCAAATCATAGACCATCATAATGTCGGGAACTTAATTAATGAAATAAAATCTTCTCCTGAATTAGATGATTTAGTAACTTTACCTGCTTGGAAAGACTTAATTTATCTCGCACCTCAATTGCAAGATGCCCCTAAAGGATTGGGACAGCATGTAGGTGGTATGATCCTAAGCTCTTCACCTATACCTGATATGGTACCGTGTCGTGAGGGAGCAATATCAGGACGTCATATCATGGATTGGGATAAGGACAGTGTATCCAGTGCTGGGTTCGCAAAAATAGATATACTTTCTCTCCCAGTTCTAGATCAATTAGATGAAGCAGTTGCATTAATATTAGATCAAACTGGTAAATTTATAGATCTTGGTCATATACCTCCTGACGATGCTGAAGTATATGACATGATCAATCAAGGTCAGGCACGGGGAGTTTTTTTACTTCAATCGCCTGCTCAGTTGAAGATGGCCCAAAGGTTGATGTCACGTAATATACGTGATCTTGCTTATCAAGTTGCTCTAATAAGACCGGGTGTCGGAGTTCAGGGCAGCTCTGTGTCAAGTTTTGTACAACGCTATCGTTATGATGCTGAATGGGAATATGACCATGAGTTAGAAAGAAGATCTCTAGAACGTGGGTACGGGATCATAATTTGGCAGGAGCAGGTTGTTCAACTTATATCTGATGTATCAGGTATGACTCAGGCTGATGCAGATGAAATGCGTAGGGCTTTTTCTAAACGTAACAACCAAGGAATAATTTCAGCATATTGGGATCGTTTTAGGGACGGAGCAATTCAACGTGGAGTTAATCAAGATATAGCCCGCAAAATATTTTCGAAAATAAATGGTCAATATATGTTTCCGGAATCACATTCTCATGCTTTCGCGGTTTCTGCTTACCAGGCTGCTTGGATAAAAAGGCATTATCCTTTGGAATTTTTTGTGTCACTTATGAATAATCAACCTATGGGATTTTATCCAATTGAAGCTATTAAACAGGATGCACGTAGGTTTAATATAAAATTCTGTAATCCGTGTATCAATATGAGCGAATCTGATTGTATTATCAGAGAAAACTCATTGCTTCTAGGAATAAATTCCGTGAAAAACGTGGGCGATAAATTGGCTCAAAGCATTGTTGAAGAACGTGATAAGTACGGTCTATTTGTTTCAGTTGGAGATTTTGTTCGCAGGTTAACTTTAACCACAGATGCTTTGGACTCTTTAGTTATGTCTGGAGCATTTGATTCTTTATCTCCTAACCGTCGAGTTGCTTTATGGGAGTCAGGTATTTATCCGATTCCGTTGAAATTACAGCGACCGTTACCCATGGAAATGGAAGACAGCATTCCTGATCTTTCAGATTTTACAGATTTCCAGAAAATGATGGGTGAATATGAAATGTTAGGTATGTACCCTAATGGACACATCATGCAATTTTTTCGAGATTCACTTCCCAACGATGTACTTCGGACATCTTCAGTTTATTCTTTACCGGATGGACATAAAGTATCTGTTGCGGGATGGGCTATAGCTAGACAGCATCCACAAGGTAGAAACGGGACGGTATTTATAACTATTGAAGATGAATCCTCAGATGTACAATTGATTTTATGGCCACAGACATTCAATGTTTTTAAGCAAAAACTTCGTGAGCCATTATTTATAGCTCATGGAGAGATATCTCGTTGGGATGGCACGACGAATGTAATCGTTAGAGATATAGAAATTATCAAAACAGATGTGGATTTGCCTTTGGGACATGACTGGAAGTGAATTGCCGGACAGGTTTATGCGTTAGGTCAATCAGTAGTAAGAAGTGTTCTAACTATGTGTCTTTCAAGTTCCAAGCCTAGCATTGTGGTTAACTCAGTTCGTCCGTGGTCTCCGACAGTAACGATGAAAGACACACCCAAAAGTCTTCCAATTCTAAAATCAATAACTGTAGTGGAAAGTATGCCATCCTCACCATCTTGAACTGCTCTGATTCCTATAGCTTTGTCATAGAAATCGTCTACCTCTAATTCCTCTACCGCGACCAAACTCTGGTTTTCACCCACTTCATTACCAACATTATCCTTAAACTGTTTTACGAAAACATTTTTCATCCAAGATTCTGCACGTTCTTCATCTTCAAATAGATGTACAACTGTTGCGGCTACAATGTCAGAGCCATCCTCCTTTCGAGGTATAGCAGACGTAGAAGCAAATTCTCTTAAATAACCTGTTACTCTACCAGCTTCTCGGTAGCTGTTTTCACTATTTCCTGGAAAGCCATGAGAGGCCATGGTTTTGTTATCTAGTGTGCTTTCCCTGAGAAGAGAAAAACCGGACAGTTCATCCGGTAACCCTTCTAGAGCTAGAGCCATATTGCTCAATGATTCACTGTTTATTGTATAAGTTGCTTGGCCTATAGAATCAGTCATAGTTACACTTTTTGTATCAGTTTTATGGTTCCTAAAGTGTTTGTGGGCATGTCTAAGTATAAACTAGTGTCGAACCTTAAGTCCCTTTAGTAAATTCTCTTTCACCTAGGATAGAGCCCTCCAAAGATCTATACCCCAGTTTGAAATCCCCTGCTGTTAATATGTTTTTTCCATTGGGTTGGATTTCTTTTACAGAAATTGCACCATCCAATGTTCCTATCAAGACTTCATCAGTCATTTTGATCTCGCCTGGCCTGAGAGCGATAGGTTTATTGAAAGGTATTGCTGAAACAATTTTCAAACTGGTTTTGTTGTAATTTGTAAAAGTGCCTGGCCAAGGATAATAAGCCCTGATGGATCTAAGAATCTGTATCGAAGTGGAATTCCAATTTATTAGGCCATCATTTTTAGTAAATCGAGTAGTTAAGGTGGCTTTAGTATCATCTTGAGGTATTGGTTTCAGTGTGCCCGACATAAGACCCGTGATAGCGTCTAAAATGAGATCTCCACCCTCAGTAAACAAACGTTGAGTTAGGTCTTCACAGGTTTCAGCTTCCTCAATCATGATTTCCCTCTGACAGAGAATTGGTCCTGTGTCCATTCCTTCGTCAAGGAGCATTACGGTCACCCCGGTTTTTGAGTATCCTTCCAATATAGAGGAGGCTACTGGAGAGGCCCCTCTGTGTTTGGGGAGCAAAGAAGGATGTATGTTCAAGCAACCATAGTTCAGACCGTTGATAATTTTTTTTGGTAGAAAAATACCGTACGCAGCCACCACCAAAGCTTCAGCGTTATAGCTAAACAGTTTGTCAACTGTTAGATTGTTTCTAAAGTTTTCAGGCTGTTCTACAGGAATTTGATGATCTTGAGCATATTGTTTTACAGGAGGACTAGATAATTTTCTGCCACGACCCACCTTACGGTCTGGTTTGGAATATACGGCTGCGATTTCGTGACCGTCCTGACGTATAGATTCAAGCACTGGAATAGCAAATCTAGGCGTTCCCATAAAAATTAATTTCAAATAAATCTCCTGTTGGCAGTTACGTTATTTTTCAAAATATGGGACGATTCTAAGGTGCGCCTTTTTTAGTTATTCTACATATATGGAACTAGGAACCCTGGTTTGACTACAAGTAGCTGGAATTTCATAGTGATTTCTTTTCTTTCGAAAAGAGCTAATTTCATCATTTCCACAATGTTACTCACTACACTAGCTTTTGTTATTCCGTTCATTTATATGGCTCCTGATGAACAAGCTTCTCCAAATCCTCCTGGTGAAGTCTATGATATGCAATCCGATATCGACGAAAAATTCCCCACTCCTGTCCATTTCGCCACCTATGTTTTGGAATCTTCAAGCAACGATGTTTTAACACGTAATGTTTTATTGGAGTTTAAGCAAAACAAAGATAGACTTCTAGACCTTGATTCAAGAGGTGAGTTGAGCTCTGGCACTCTTGTTAAGCAACCATATCTTTTCACATATTATGACCCTTCTTTATCCGCTGATGTAGTGGGTATAAATTCATTGATAGATTCAATAGAACTTGGACTTAATAGTTTGGGCATGGATTTATTAGAAGCTTCTGATGAAGACATTAAATTCGTTTTCTATTCTTTAATTTCGGATCCAAATTCTGATGGGATTTTGGATTTACTCTCAACAAAAGCTAGCTCAGAAAGAAAAATTGTAAGAGGAATTGAAATTGATTATTGGGTTTCTCCAGCCATGTTTTTTCATCTTTTGGCTGATAACGAAAAGCTTGGAGGCTCAGGATTAGAAATTGGTTTGGGAGGTGGTCCAGATGTACTTAATAAGGAGCGTCTAAATAGAAAAGTACGGTCAGTCATGTTGGGAAAAGGAAATAACTTTGACGTATGGGGAGTCGCAATTGATGCCAATCTTGAGTCTGAAGATGAAGGTAAAGCTGCTGGAATTTTTATAACTTTTACTGCGATTGGAGCACTCTTGGTCATTGGTGTCAGCTTCAGGTCCTATTGGGTAACAGCTATTTCTGGCATTGGACTGGGAATGTTGATGATATGGCTAAAAGGGATTTCAGCATTGATTGGCTTGAAAAGCGGGCTTGTTATAGACCTTGTAGTCCCGATAGGAATGATATCTCTTGGGGTTGACTTCGTGGTTCATGCCATACATAGATATAGAGAGGAACTCAGTCATGGATTAGTACCTTCGAAAGCTTTACTATTGGGACTTTCGGGTGTTCTTGGGGCATTGGTATTGGCAACTTTGAGTGATAGCATCGCATTTTTATCCAATCTATCCTCAAACATTGAAGCTGTTATACATTTTGGAAGTGCGGCCGCTATAGCTGTTTTTTCTTCTTTCGTTATACTCGGTATAGTTGCTCCTCTTGCTCTGATGAAGGTGGATGAATTAATTGAGATTAGAAAACCAGTTTCAAGGTTGGTTTTGCAGCGAATATTAAGGATCATGGGAGTTATAGGTGTCGCGAGTGCATCTGGCGCTTCAGTGATAATGATGCTTGCAGTAAGTAAAGTATATGGAGCAATTCTACTTGGGGCATCGGCAGTTGTATTTTTGTTAGTGCCGTTGGTTTTTTTACTTGTGGCCGATAAGAAAATTAATAGATTGCCTTTGATTAACGACTTTTCTGCCAATTCAAGGGTTCGCGAACCTATCCGATTTGCCTCAATCGTGCAAAGTACAGTCGTATTAGCAGCGTTAAATTCGAAAGTTATCCTTTTGTTTACTGCATTATTAACTTTGGTCTCCGTGTACTTTGCTTTTAAACTGGAACCGACTTTTGACGTAAAAGATTTCTTCGACTCTGATTCTGACTTTGTTATAGGACTTGATAAACTTTCCGAACACCTAGCGGATAAAGGGGGTGAGCCGGGGGTTGCTTATATAAGAGGCGACCTTATGGACCCAGAATCGGTAAGAGCTATCTCCGAATTTATAGAGAAATTGAGAGACATAGATGCTGTGGCAGAAAGTCCCAGTGGTGATATTACTATAGGGTTTGATGTTGTTAATACTACAAGATTAATTATGGAAAGTTCTGCGATGCTTAAGGCGGTTACTAATCAGACCGGTTTTATGATCGAAGATTTTGATGAGGATGGCATACCAGATACTAGATCTCAGATGGTCGCGGTTTATGAGTTTGCTCTAGATCACGGTGTTTTGTCAGATGATGGAAATATTTTATTAAAGCCTGATCAGGTAGCAGGTGCTATTTATTATCCAAAGGATAGCGAAAAAAATATGGGGTATTTGACCACGATTTCTTTCCAAATACCGGGTACTAGAAATCAGTCTGCTGTGACTGTGGCAGGAGATTCTGTAAAACCGTTGCTCCTTGATCTTCAGACTCAACCGACTATTGAAAAAACTGGACTTACCGGTTCACCATTTACACGGGAAGAGCAACTAACTGCATCCACTAGGACTCTATATACCTCTCTTCCAATAGCATTTGTGGCTGCCACTCTATTGTTAATATTCGCAATGAGGTCCATACGATTTGCCATAGTGACTGTAATACCTATTTTGTTGGTAGTGACTTGGCTATATGGAATTATGTATTTGGCTGGCTTTGCTTTGAATTTTGTTACAGCTATGATCGGAGCTATATCAATTGGTGTTGGCATAGATTACTCGATACATATGACACAGAGATTTCGAGAGGAATTGAGGAAAAATACGACAAAGATATCCGCTATAGCAAGTGCTGCCAGAGGTACTGGAGTAGCATTGGTTGCATCAGCTGCATCCAGTGTAGTGGGTTTTGCTATCATGGGGTTTGCTCCCATGCCGATGTTTGCGTCCTACGGTAGATTAACGGCTATGATGATATTTTTTGCATTGATGTCCTCTTTATTGGTGTTGCCATGCTTGCTTATGTTGGTGACCAAACAATCGGATTTAGAGTCAAAAAATAATATGTCAGTTGCTGATGATTAATTCAGTAGAACAAAGGTAGCACCATCTCCGCCTGATGGGTCTGGTTCTGTCCCAAATTCGTTTACAAGGGGGTGGCCACTCAGATTTTCACGTACAGCTTGCCTTAAAGCTCCTGTCCCTTTTCCGTGAATTATCCTAACTTTACTAAGACCGTCTCTAATGGAGGAATCAAGAAACGCCTCAACTTTGTCGAGTGCAGCTTCGGCTCTCATTCCCCTTATGTCTAATTGCGTCACAGGAATCTTTATGCTGGGTTTTCTTTTTAAGTTTTCGTTGAGATTTCCAGAGATTATCTCAGTAGTATCTTCTTCTGAGATTGTCAAATCTGACACCTTCACATTCATGCGGATCGTACCTACTTTTATCTCCGCCTCACGATTTCCACTGGTTAAACGTTGCACTTTACCGCTTAATTTGAGTGTTTTTATATATACTGACTGGCCCTCTATTATTTCCGGATTAGAGGTGGGCTTTAGCTGGGGTTCAGGGATTTCGATTGCTGCAATTTCACTTTTTATACTATTTAATTCTTTGTCTATATTAACTAGATCGTCGTTAGTTGAGGATGAATGCTTACTCCAAGACAATGCCGACTCTGCTCGAGAGAGAAGTTTTTCAATTTCTTGGTATTTATTTTTTGCTTCTAGTCGTACCGATTCAATGATATTCTGTCGTTTTTGTATCAATAATTCCAATTGATCCCTCAATGATTTTCGTATTGAGATTATCTGAGTTTGTACTTTTTTTGATTTGAGTAATATTTCGCTTAGTTCCTCTCGATCCCTGCTGATGTCGATTAACATACTGGATACTTTCTTGTAGTCAGGCGACAAATTTCTTCTTGCCTTTTCTAGTATAGGTTGGGGAAATCCAAGACTAGACGCTACCGACATGGCATAGCTTCTCCCAGGTATTCCTACGGACATTTGATAAGTTGGTTCAAGAGTGTCGGGGTCTAAATGGAAACTTGCGTTGGTGAATGACGAGTGATTTTCGGCAGTTGTGGCTACAGATTGGTGGTGAGTAGTAGCTATTGTTGTAGTAGTTTGTTCTGAAAAGTGTTGAAGGACCGCTGATGCTATGGCGGCTCCTTCCTCTGGATCTGTGCTAGATCCAATCTCATCTAATAGGACTAGTGATCGTTTTGAGGATAGATTAATTATGTCCGTAAGGTTTCTTATGTGAGAACTAAAAGTGGAAACCGAATCGTTAATATTTTGTTGATCACCAATGTCAGCATAGATGCCGTCAAATATGGGTAGGTTGTTTTCTGGGTTCGAAGATATAAGAATGCCCGATTGCTGCATTGCGGCCAGTAATCCTATGGTCTTCAACGCCACGGTTTTCCCACCAGTGTTAGGGCCTGTTATCACAAGGATTTTCCAGTCTGGCTGCATCGTAATAGATAGTGGAATCGCATTTTTACCTATTAAAGGGTGTATGACATTCATCAAATTGATAGTTTTATCGAAATTCAGAATTTTCGGATTTGACATGTAATTCGAAGAAGTGACACCCGGATTAATAGATTCACTATATTTTGCTCTTGCAATTATGTAGTCCAGACGTGTAGCGGATCTCAAACTGTCCTCAATTTCTTGAGAGGATTCACCAACTAGGCTAGAAAGTTCCCGTAGAACACTGTTAACTTCTCGTTCTTCCTGCAATCCTAATTCTCTCCAAGTGTTACATAGGTTAACAGTGCTAAAAGGCTCTACGAAAAGTGTCATACCGCTGTTCGATGCATCGTGTACTACTCCCGGTATTTGGTTTTTCATATTAGATTTCACTTGTATAACAAGCCGGTCACCCCTTACAGATATAACGTCGTCTTGAATATATCCATCAAGGTTACTGTCTTGTATCAATCTCTCCAAAGAGTTTGTAACCCTTGAATATGCATATCTCACTTGACTTCTTATGGCCCCAAGTTGAGGCGTTGCAGAATCCATAACTATACCGTTGGGCGCTATTTTGGATTTTATTGAGTGAGTCAGGAAATTTAGGTTTGAAATGCCTGAAGATATCAAGGGTAAGAGCTCAATATCTTTTGATAAATTTTCGATCGAGTTTTTTACGTTTGATAGAGCGTCTAGGGAAGCAGCAATTTCAATAAGTTCTTGTCCGGTTAGTGTTCCTCCAAGATGTGACCTAACTATTTGTTCCGATATATCGGGTATCCTGTTTAGACTGAAGTAGCTTGTATTTTTTAGTATATGAATTCCTTCAAGCGTTTCCTTTTGAAGAGATATTACCTCATTATCTTCGTAAGACGGTTTCATAGATAAACACAGTTTCTCAGATCTAAAAAAAGTAGATTTTTGAGATACTAATTCACGAATGGAATTAAAATCTAAGGAACTCAGACTTTTTTCAAGTACAATTTCTTTCAATTCCTTATTTTCTTTGTCAGTATTTATCATTAACAATCCTATGATTTATATCTACGTGTAAATTATGCTCAGGTCCACATATTTTCGCCATGGTTTGTCGGGCGTAACCCCATGTTGTGAATGATATAATCTAATCGTCATCATGAGTAATAATTTAAATGTAAAAGTACCTGCTACTTCAGCCAATATGGGTCCCGGATTTGATTGTCTGGGTATAGCATTAGATATATGGAACTCAGTATCTATACTGGACCATTCAGATGATACAACTAAAGTTGTGGTGGTTGGTAATGGTGAAGAAGAGCTGGAAAGAGGTTCTGGAAACCTGGTATTCCAAGCGTTTAGTCGTGTATTTACTGAGATAGGTCGCGATGTTCCAAATGTTACTTTAAATTGTGAAAATAAGATTCCTCTGTCCAGGGGATTGGGAAGCAGTTCGGCCGCAATTGTTGGTGGTTTAGTATTGGGAAATGAATACGCTGGTAAACCATTTAATAAAAATGAACTTGCTATCATTGCGGCCGAGATGGAAAGGCATCCAGATAATGTAGTGCCTGCTTGCCTTGGAGGTATGCAAATATCCATCTATGATGAGGATGAACTTGTAACAGCATCGGTACCAATATCTGAAGACATTTCTGCAGTATTGTATGTTCCTGATGTTCCAATGCCTACCGAAAAATCGAGAAATCTTCTAGGCGAAAAAATATTTCGTCAGGACGCTGTATTTAACATCGGCAGGTCAGCTCTTCTTGTTCAATCTCTACTAACGGGAGAATTGAGTAATCTAAAATATGCCACACAAGATATGCTTCATCAGCCTGATCGCCAAAAAATATTTTTCCCCATGAAAAATATTTTGAGGGCCGCTATGGAAAGTGGAGCTCTTGGAGCTTTTTTATCAGGAGCTGGTTCAACAATACTAGCCATTTGCACTGATCGGGAATATACAATCGGATATGAAATGGCTGATGCTGCTATGAAATCAGGTATATCTGGTGAGATTTTAGTTACTAAACCGTCTTTTATTGGTGCTCATTTAGGGTAAATAGGTAGGATCATTTGTGACTATAATAATCCAGAAATATGGCGGTTCTTCCCTTGCAACTCCTGAGTTGATAAAAAACGTCGCAAAAAGAATTGCTAGGGCACATACTTCAGGTAACAAAATAGTAGCCACTGTATCCGCGATGGGGAATTCCACTGATGATCTACTTTCCTTGGCGTCTAAAGTGACTGAGCGCCCAAATCCTCGGGAGTTAGATGTTTTACTCTCCACAGGTGAACTGCAATCATGCTCATTGGTCGCTATGGCACTTAAGGAGTTAGGCAAAAAATCAGTTAGCCTAAGTGGGGCTCAGGCCGGTATCCAAACAGACTCTAGCTATGGAAAAGCTAAAATATGGTCTCTTGATTCGGAGCGAATAGAAAATGAATTAGAGAAAGGAAACATTGTTGTAGTTGCCGGGTTTCAAGGGATAACTAGAGGGATGGATACGACGACAATGGGAAGAGGTGCTTCTGACCTTACTGCTGTGGCGTTGGCTGCAGAACTTGGGGCTGAAAGATGTGAGATATATACAGATGTAGACGGCATATATACGGCTGACCCGAGATTAGTGCCTAATGCCCACAAATTGCACGAAATAGGCTATGAAGAGATGCTCGAACTAGCGAGTTACGGAGCAAAAATGAATCCTAGGTCGATAGAGTTAGGAATGGTATATGGTGTCCCCATCTTAGTAGCATCAAGTTTTGAGGATATACCAGGTACATTAATCCAAGAAGAGGCTGATATGAACATTAGAGTGGGCGAAATAAGGAACCGGGTTAGGGGCATCGCGACAGAGAAAGATGTAGTTAAAATCACTGTGTATTCGGTAGTAGATAGGCCCGGAGTCGCTGCCTCAATTTTTGAACCTCTTGCAGAATCAGAGATAAGTGTAGATATAATTGTCCAAAATGCTAGTGTGTCTGGTACTACCGACCTTACTTTTACCATAAATGCGGTGGACTTAGATAATGCCATGGAAGTCGTTAGAAAAGCTGCAAAAGATTTAGGAACTGAAAATGTTGCTAGTGCGTCTGGATTTGCTAAGGTTAGCATCGTGGGCACAGGAATGCAGGATGCCCCTGGGTATGCCTCTCGCATGTTTGGAGCTTTGTCGGAGGGAGGTATAAATATAGAGATGATAACTACTTCAGAAATACGTATTACCTGCATAATTTCAGAAGATAAAATTGGGGAAGCGGCAAGACTTCTACATGAAGTTTTTGAATTGGAAAATCCCGAATAATATATTTTGGGTTTGTTATCAAAATTTTCAATGTCCGTAAATCTCGTAAAGAATATTCGTTCTCACTTATTTTCCTTGGCGTACCTCAATGAATTCAGTTAAATTGTCGATTGTCGTTCCGACTTACAATGAGTCCGATAGAATAGAACGGACCCTTGACGATCTGACGGAATTCCTTTCCAAAAAGGATTTTAGATGGGAAATAATTGTGTCTGATGATGGTAGTACTGACGACACATTGTGCCTGATTGATTCTTGGATAAACTCTTCACAAATATTCACAAATGGCGAGATCAGAAAATTTTCTCTACCACATAAGGGGAAAGGGTCAGCTATAAAACTAGGTATGCTGGAGGCCAAGGGTGAATTAAGATTTATGTGTGACGCAGACTTTGCTATGTCAGCGGATCAAATTGATGATTTCTTGAGAAATATGGAAAAAGGTTATGATATTGTCATAGGATCCCGGGAAATAGTTGGCGCCACTCGTCTAAACGAACCGTTGACAAGACATCTGATGGGGAAAATTTTTAATTTTCTTGTCAGCTTCATAGTTGTTAAAGGATTTAGGGA
>CAYFIW010000041.1:0-13088 GCA_964343265.1 uncultured Dehalococcoidia bacterium
CGACTTTAGGGCCCCAAAGTTCCAGAATATTTAGAGAGGTTTTCTTAGGTTGAAAAGTTCACGTTTCAACCTAAGAAAACCTAATTGAAATTATTTTACTTACCAGAAATAGTGACACCAGCCATATCTTCCATGAAGTTGGCTATTGCAGAGTGATCAGAATTGCCTTTTCCATCGTTGATAAGTGATCCTAGAATTTGTTGAACAAGGCTTGTCACGACTAGTGGTACTCCTACCTCCTTGCCAGTAAGAATTGCATTGTGCAGGTCTTTTTGATGAAGGACTATCCTAAATCCTGGATCAAAGTTTCCCTCTATCATCATCGGCCCTTTTGTGTTCATTACTGTACTACCGGCCAATCCGCCTTTAATTGCGTCAAATACAACAGCTGGATCGATGCCAGATTTTTTAGCTAGTACCATAGCTTCACCAAGTGCCGCTATATTTCCCGCCACTATTATTTGGTTTGCGAGTTTTGTGGTGTTTCCGGCACCATACCCACCACATAGAACAATGCTTCCTGCCATGGTTGAAAGCATGTCGTGATTAGAATCGAAAACTTCTTTCTTACCTCCAACCATGACTGCCAAAGTTCCCTCTATTGCGCCAGTCTCACCTCCACTTACAGGTGCATCCAAGAAGCTCACACCAGCTGCTTCACAGGCAGCAGCAATTTTTTGAGAAGAACCAGGTGCAATTGAGCTCATATCGATAACTGTGTCCCCTTCAGAGGTTCCTTCAAGAACACCTCCAGGACCCATTATTGCGGCTTCAGACTGAGGGGAATCTGGCACCATAGTTATTATGGTTGGTACGCTAGCTGCAACTTCTGCCGCTGAGGATGCTGGGGTGGCTCCTTCGCTCGCTAACTCTTCCACTGCCTCTGCGACGATATCGTAGATAGTAACTTCGTAATCAGCTTTTATTAAATTTCTTACCATAGGCTTTCCCATGATTCCTAGACCTACGAATCCTACTTTACCTCTTGCCATTTCTATTAACTCCTCTATTTGAACTGGTTCTATATTTCATTTGTTATTTTTAAACTTAGACCGAATAAGGTAAACAAAACATTTTTTAAAGTGCCTGCGCATAATATTTGGTTACATCCAATTAAATGGATATATGACTTAGGAAGTTCATTATAGACCTGACATTTCCATGGTCAAGGAATGAGCATTAATTAAACTATGTATAAGTGCTTTTTGAAAACATTCGATCCTCAGCTTTTACCACTTTTTGTTAATCATTAACTTAGGCTAGATAACCCTATGATCTTATTGCTGAGATTTGTATTTGTTTTTCTATATAAAAAAAAATTGAATCTCGTTTAACATAGCAAAGTGGTTAAATACAAACTCCCATGCATTTACTTAACCATCTAATTTTTCCGGAGGTTTAATATGACGCAGAATCTCGAAACAAAAATCATGTTTTTTTCTGGACTTTCGACAAAAATTGACGAAGAGATACTCTCATATTTGCCAATAGGATATGATCTGAAATTGATTAAGCCAGGCATTTCTGAATATGTTCAAGAAGAACTGGCTAAAGATGCAGATTTTATTATTTCTTACAGGTTTAATCCTGGTGATTCCGTTATTAGAGCTGCAAAAAAATGTAAGCTATTTCAGTTATTAGCTGCTGGATACGATAGCGTTAATCTTAGTTTGCTTAAGGAAATGGGTATTCCTTGTTCAAATAATGGTGGTGCTAATTCCTGGGCTGTTGCGGATCATGCTGTATTGTTGATGCTTTCTATTTTTCGACGCCTTGTGAATAGTGACACTTTAACTAAGATGGGGAATTGGCAGGGAAATATTGATGGGACCAACACTTTTGAAATGGCAGGAAAAAAAGTGGGCATATTGGGTATGGGAAATATAGGCAAAAAGGTTGCTAAAAGGGTGCAGGGTTTCGATTCAACTGTTCAATATTTTGACATGTATCCGCTTAAAGAAGAAGAAAATCGTGAATTGGTTCTCAAACCTGTTAGTTTGGAAGAATTGTTTTCAACGTCAGATATACTTAGTTGCCATTCCCCACTTACAAAAGACACCTTTCATATAATTGATGAAGCTGCATTCAGGTTGATGAAATCAACTTCTGTTCTTATTAATACATCGAGAGGTCCCATAGTAAATGAGACTGATTTGATAAAGGCACTTGAGCATAAAGTTATTGCAGGGGCTGCTCTCGATGTTTTTGAGAATGAACCTGTTAATCCATCAAATAAACTACTTAAAATGGATAATGTAGTTACAACTCCCCACGTGGCTGGCACAACTTGGGATACTTGGTCTAGAAGGGCTAGGTTTGCATTTGACAATATAAACAGGGTATCGGAGGGACATGAACCGGACGCTGTTGCAAGAGATTTCAATGATTGAGAATCAGAAAAGTTAGAAGGGAATACTATGCCTGAAAATTTGGAGCATATAAGACTTTCATTAGAAGAAAATGAGAATCTGCTCTCATGCCATGCAATAAAGTCAGCAAAGAGCAGGGGTAGGTTAATTTCTGAAGATAAGTCAAATTTGAGAACCGAGTTTCAGAGGGATAGAGACCGAATAGTTCACAGTAAGGCTTTTAGGAGAATTAAACATAAAACTCAGGTTTTTATTGCTCCACAAGGTGATCATTACGTGACTCGTCTTACTCACACTCTTGAAGTGTCACAAATAGCTAGAACGATAGCTAGGTCTTTAAGGTTGAATGAAGATCTAACGGAAGCGATATCCTTAGGACATGACATGGGTCATACACCTTTTGGGCATATTGGTGAGGATGAATTAGGAAAACTTTGTAGTAATGGGTTTCGCCATAATAGACAGAGCTTAAGAATAGTTGACCGCCTAGAGAAAGAAGGAAAAGGTCTTAATTTGACCTGGGAGGTGCGTCAAGGGATTTTACATCATTCCAAACCTGAGGGAGACTTTTTAAGTCCTGATCTAGTTTCTGATCTTACACTCGAGGGACAAATTGTGAGGATTTCTGATGCTATCGCTTATCTTAACCATGACCTTTTAGATGCGTATAGAGCCGGCATAATTTCTGAGACTAGTCTACCGAAATCAGTGACTTCAGTCATAGGATCCGCACACTCTCAGCGAGTAAATAATATGATCGTAGATGTTGTGCAAAGATTTCACGAGTCATTGCAACAAGAAGATCCTGATGGGCAATTAGTTATTTCAATGAGTGATGATACTCGGGACGCTATGAACGAGCTCAGAGAATTTATGTTTGAAAATGTATATCGACCGGAGGATGTTGGAGATGAAGGACAATGCGCGAGAGAAATTATACGGTTACTATTCCATCACTATAGTTCTAACAAAGATGAAATTCCCAAAGAATATGAAGTGAGAAGTGAGTCGGAAGACCAAGCTGTAGTGGATTATATATCAGGGATGACAGACCAATTTGCCATAAGGACTGCAGATAGAATTAGCCCTGGCGTAGCGAAACCATTCAAGGATAGGTTTTTACTGTAGGTTTAAAATTTCAAGTCGAGTAATTTGGGGCTGCTATAATCCCAGAATGACAGAATTACCGACGCCCTCCGACATTTTAAAGGCCAGATTAGTACTGAACAAAGTAGTTCTTATTGAGGAACATTTGGAGGCGATGCAACGGGACCCTCATGGCCTGGAATATGCGCCTTGGAAGGTAGAGGTGGATCAGGTGTGGAAGCAAGTGTTCGAACTTATAAATTCGATGTATGAAGATGCCCAACCATTAGCGCTTGAGTCGATTAAGGAGACTTGGGTTTCCTACATAAGTCACTATGGAATAAGTGACCAGAGCAGTACATAATTTAGGAGGATATATGGCTTTTGATGAGTTGAGCACTGAAGTATCTGCGAATTTGGCTCAAGCTCGGCAGAACGCTGAAATGGCCCACAGGATACTTATCAAGTTTAAAGAAATGGATTTGCCTGAAAGTTTAGACGAGGAATTGTCTAAACTTTGTACGGACCTAGGTGATATGTGGAGTACCCAATTAATGTTTACTGAAAAATTAGGTAAGTTGATTGAGTTTGACACAGATTGGAACTTGATTGGAGATTATTTGACTGATATTAAAGCACATATCGATCATATTTCATGGCACGCGCAAAGTGTTGAAGATCCAATTATGAAAATTGCCGAATTTGCATATGCTAGAGATATTTGATGGAAACTGTGCTTACCAGTTTATAAGTTGATTAACCAAAATATTTATGAACCGATGTAGAGAGTTATCTGTTGGCGGATACTGATGAAATAAAGTCGAGACTTGATGTTGTTGAAATAGTTTCAGAGCGTGTGCAGCTGCAAAGAGCTGGCCGTAACTATAAGGCAAATTGTCCATTTCATAGTGAAAGAACCCCATCTTTTATAGTTGATCCGGCGAGGCAATCATGGCGTTGCTTTGGTCAATGTGGAATTGGTGGTGATGTTTTCAGTTTTTTGATGAAAATAGATCAGATAGATTTTGGAGATGCTCTTCAGATACTTGCCCGAAGGGCTGGAGTAGAAGTTACTTATAGTGATCAATCTTCAGATCGGGATGATTTTTTCAGAATTAACCAGATAGCGACGAATTTTTACATGGAGTTGTTATCTTCAGATAAAGCTAGATCTGCAAGAAAGTATTTAGATGACCGAGGTCTTGGGGACAATGTCAGAAATGATTTTCAAATTGGATACAGCTCAAAGGATAGAGATTCTTTAAAAAAACATTTGATTTTTCATGATATTGAGCTCTCTAAGGCTGTGGATTGTGGGCTTTTGATTAAGGCCGATAATGGAGCAATAAGAGATTTTTTTTGGGATAGAATCATGTTTCCGATACACAATCGGTCAGGTGACGTTGCAGGATTTGGAGCTCGTGCTCTTGGTGATGTGATGCCCAAATATATAAATACCCCGGCTACCTCTATTTTTGATAAAAGGCGAATTCTTTATGGTTTTCATAAAGCTAGGGATGTTATTAGAAATGTTGATGAAGGCGTAATTGTAGAAGGGTACATGGATGTTATTGCTGCTCACGAGCATGGGTATAAAAATGTAGTGGCTTCAATGGGTACCGCTTTAACTCCTGAGCAAGTGAGGCAGCTTAAAAACATTGCTTCTTCATATGTCCTAGCATTAGATCAAGATGCAGCTGGTCAGGAGGCTACTTTAAGAAGTTTGGAGTCTTCATGGCGTCTTTTTGACGAAAAACCGAAACGTGACAACAATGCTCTATTCGCATCTAACCCGATAAAATTAAAAGTTCTTTCTTTGTCTGATGGGAAAGACCCGGATGAGTTTATAAGATCTGAAAACGGTAATTGGGATAAAGCAATTTCAGAAGCACTCCCCGTTATGGAATATGTAATCCCAGTAGTATCTCGTAGATTTGATTTGCGAATTCCTGGAGGCAAAACTAAGGTCGTAAACGCGCTTGCTCCTTTGTTTAGGACTATGGATCCATTTGATAGAGATAGATATTTGAGAACACTTTCAGATGAATTGAATGCCACTTTAGAAACTGTAAGAGAAGCTCTCAGAATAGCTCCTAAAAGAACTTCGTCATCAGATGAAAATGTAGCATCTGTTCACAAACGTCATTCTTCTAACGACATAGAAACCAAATTGGATCGAGATACACTTGCCTTGCTGTTTGCCCATCCAAATTTGAGATTTACTATTCCAGAAATAAACCCTGAATATTTCCTAATGCCTGAAGATAGAGAACTTTTGCAGTTATGGAAAGACACTGGGTTAGATGACGAAATAAATTTTGCAGACAAGTTAAACGAGTTCCTTAGGGAAAGATATATTGTTATAACTAACTCAAAACTTGTACCGATGAGTGTTTCAGAGGCAGAAAAAGATCTGCAGTATCTGTTAAATAGATTGGAACGTCGTTTGAATTTGGTGCAAAGAGAAAGTTTTGTTTCCTCTAAAGAAAGTGATTATCCTCCCACGGAAGAGGTGAACAGTTTTTTGGCTGATATTGACATGAAAATTCGAAAGCCTTTTTAATTATAGGATTGGAGACTCAATCCTACTAGGTCTGTTAGAATATATCATCTGAGACACAATGGAGCGGAGGATGAACAAAGGAGTTTTTCCAAATGGCAACAGATGGACTTAAATCCCTAGGGGGAGAATCGGATCTTATAGATGGGGCTCTGACAAGTAGCCGATCAAAGGAAGATGGTTATCACCCGGAGGATGACGACGAGCCTAGAGAAAATCTTGTAGTGGAAGACGACGACGACGAGGATGAAGATGATAATTCAGTTTTGGAACTCGGGATGGGAAGGACTCTATCGAGAGAAGATGAGGACGATATTGTGGATGATGATTCTCCACCAAGTCTTGAAGATCTAAAGGCTAAGGCTGCCCGACAGTGGGAAAAAGATATAGGTACAGTAGAGGTTATTGACGATCCTGTAAGGATGTATCTCAGAGAAATAGGGCGAGTAGACTTGCTTAAGGCGCCTCAAGAAAGAGAATTAGCACGAAAATTTGAAGCCAAAAGATACGTCGAAAGGCTTGAAGATGAGTTGGAGTCAGAAGATGGGACTACCCCACGTGCTCGCCAACTCGTTGCTGAAATGTTAAGAGTTATTGGTGATAATGAAAGTATTATCAAAGCGATACTCGTTGCTAAAGAGATACCGTTTGATGGCACTTTGCCAGATCTGATGGCGAACCCAGATATCAGAAACGCAATTGATGGTATTTTTCAAGACGATCTTCTCGACCAAGTTTCCGCAATTTATTCAGAGTTGACCGACCAGGATCCTCCTGATAGAGATGAACTTAAAGACATGATCAAGCAGTCTTCTATCAATACAAGACTAATGCCTGATGACATTTTTAGAGCTATAGAAGGTAGACCCACTTTGCCTGAGGTTAGGGAGATAGCTGCACAGGATAATCTCGATGATTTAATGCAACCCTACGAATTATTGTTCCACCAGCATGTCGAGCGTATCAAAAATAGAGGAGATGAAGCTCAACAACATCTTTCCGAGGCGAATCTTAGGTTGGTGGTGAGTGTTGCCAAGAAGTATATAGGCCGTGGAATGTCGCTTCTGGATTTGATTCAGGAAGGGAATATAGGACTTATACGGGCAGTTGAAAAGTTTGACTATCGTAAAGGGTATAAATTTAGTACTTATGCAACATGGTGGATAAGACAAGCGATAACAAGAGCAATTGCTGACCAGGCTAGGACTATTCGTATCCCTGTTCATATGGTTGAGACCATAAATAAGTTATTGAGAGTAACTCGACGGCTTGTCCAAGAATACGGAAGAGAACCAACCTCTGAAGAAATTGGTAAGGAAATGGAAATCACCCCAGAAAAGGTCCGAGAAATACTCAAAATTTCCCAAGAACCTGTTTCATTGGAAACTCCTATTGGTGAAGAAGAAGATAGCCATTTGGGTGATTTCATACCCGATACTACTGCGCTTGCACCGGTTGAGGCGGCTTCTTATCAATTATTGAGAGAACAAGTGACAGATGTACTTCATACTCTTAATGAAAGAGAGGCAAGGGTTTTAGAATTGAGATTTGGTTTGGAAGATGGAAGAAGCCGGACTCTTGAAGAAGTTGGTAAAGATTTTGGTGTAACAAGGGAAAGGATCCGACAGATCGAAGCCAAAGCTCTTCGTAAGTTGAGGCATCCTAATCGATCCAAAAAGTTAAAGGACTATCTGGAAAGCTAAAATAATTTAGCTTCTTACATGTTGGTCTGAAATTACAGTCCATTTTTAAAAAATGATTTCAAATCACTTGTTGAGTACAAACCCTTTTTCGCCTGACACTCTTAGTTTGTTTGGTTGAGGCACTATAACACCAGCAAGGCTATTATCAATTTTCGAGGCATTAAACTTCCATACTAAATCGACGGTTTCGACCGGCAAGTTAGTAGTGCGGAAAATTATCTCATTATACTTAGGGCGTTGGTTCATTTCCACGTCATTTCCGTGCCAGGTTGATTCGCCTCCAACTTCACGGTCAAACTGAATTACCACCGATTTTTCTTCCTCATTAATTTGAGCGGTTAATTCTACTTTTTCATCAATACCAGGTATAAACCCTGATCCCTTATATAAATTTGATTCCATTTGCTCACCCTCCTAGAGTAGAGGCTTTAAATTGATTTTTATGATTCATGTGGAACATTAGTTTGTATTTTTTATAGTAGCCTGATGATGGGTGAGATGCATGGTTCTCCATTGTTTAGGCGAGAATTTACAAATGTGGAGACCTCACTAGCTTGTAAATTATCGTTTGAATTCTCAGCTATTATAATACTAAGTTCATCAGAATTTGTAAGGTCTATGTTTAACCATCTGTGTTCGGCCTCCTTGTTTAAAATTATGGGCATTCTATGGTGGATCGAACTGATCGTTTTTTTAGAATTAGTTGTCAAAATACTGCAAGAATTTATAGCCTCTCCATCATTCGGTTTCCAAGTTTGCCAGATACCTGCAAAGGCAAAAGGCTTTCTATCTAATGTTTGAATGAACATGGGGTTTTTTACGACACCTTTTTGCGGCCATTCAAAGAATCCGTCGGATAAGATTAAACATCTCTTGTGCATAAACGAATCTTTGAAACTAGGCTTAGATGCTATGGTTTCTGATCGGGCATTTATCATTCTGGCACCAATAGATTCATCAGTGGCCCAAGGAGGTATAAGCCCCCATTTCATAAATTTGGCTCGTGGTTGAAAGGATGGATTGTTTTCTTGTGTAATAGTAAGGACTTCTTGAGTCGGCGATATATTGTAATTCGGTAGAAGAGACAGAGAAGAATGACTAAAATTAAATCTCGCAGCAAGGGCTGTTAAATCGCTATATAGGGTAAATCTTCCACACATTTACGACTCTTAACTTCCTATACCAAAGTTGTTAAGTAGTTTTTCTGGGATATGGATAAATAATCTACAAACTTTGGGGTTTTTATTCTGAGTTTTGGCCTTCTTCAGAAGGTTCAGAGTCAGATTCCACACCTTCAGCACCTTCGCCGTCGGCCCCTTCTACTCCCGAATCAATCGCCGAGATTTCTCTTTCTATTCTAGGTGCAACAACTCCTGCCACTAAATCGTCGTCGTCATTTATGATTTCAACTGACTCCGAAATTTCTAAGTCTCTTACATATAGATTTGTCTCAAAATCAACGAGCATGTCAGCTTGGAGAGTGTAGGATATTGGTATGTCCATCGGTAACGCTTCAACAGTTACGCTTTGAAGTGGTTGCAAGAGTGTTCCGCCTAGATTTCTAACTGCCGGAGCTAGCCCTTCTATTTCGATTGGGACATCCGCCCTAATAGTCTTTGTGATATCTACCTTAATAAAGTCTACGTGGACTAGTCGCTCTGTTACGGGATGAAATTGTACCTCTCTGACGAAACATATATTTTCACTATCTTGTCCTTCAATTACTACATTGATAGGAACGTTGGTCCCTGCCTGAGTTATTACTTTTCCTATTATTGCCGTGTCAGCTTGCAAGGCCTGTGATTCTATTCCTGAGCCGTATAAATGCACTGGTGTTATTCCATCTCGTCGGAGAGTGGAAACCTTTTTTCCTGTGATTTCTCTTGGTAGTACTGTGAGGGATAGTCCATCCATTAGACGTGATTCCTTCCAAATGCAACTGGAGTGCTTATTATCGCAAACTTATTTATGATTTAACTTTATATAAAGTGCAAAGTCTTTCAGAAAACCAATCAATCTTACCATATTGGTTAAGGTAAATATAATTTATACTAGTGGACTCTACGGAGTCATATCACGATACGGGATCTTTTACCCATTTTGGCTTGAAAGTTCCTATGATGTTTGATACTTCTCTCAATTCTGATTGAGTGAGGTCCCATTCAGATGATAATAGAGCTTGCTCCACTTGCTCTGGAGTTTTCATGCCTACTATTGCTGATGTGACAGGACGTTGAGCCAAGACCCATGCGATCGCAAGTTGTGTGACGTTTCTGTTTCTTTCTATGGCCCAGCCATTTAATTCTTGAACTAATTTGTTTATTACATCAAATAAGGTTCCTCTAAAAAAATTAAATAGTTTACGTTCATCATCCTCTTCAAAAATGTGTCCGGCCTTGTATTTTCCAGTAAGAAGTCCTTTTGCTAGGACAGAATGAGCCATTATGCCAATTCCATTTTGATAACAAAATTCAAGAGTAGCTTTTTCCTCATTGTTAAATATGAGATTGTATCTAGGTTGTGAACTTTGTATTGATGTGCAAGCTGTAGCTGAGATAGTTTCTTCCACAGAGTAATTAGACAGACCAATATGGAGGATTTTCCCCTCTTGTTTCAGTTTAACTAATTCAGACATTGTGTCTTCAATTGGCCAGTTTGGTTGAGGTGTGTGAAGTTGATAAATATCAATATAGTCAGTTTTTAAAACTTTCAGGCTATTATTGATCGCATTCCGAATGTGGCCTATGGAATGATCCTCTCCAGAGAGCTTGCTTGCTAGTACAATATTGTGACGCTTACCTTCTAACGCTTTTCCTAACACCATTTCGCTAGTGTTGTAGCCTTCAGCTGTATCGAAAAAATTCACACCAGACTCTATGGCAGAGTGTATGGTTTTTATCGCCTGAGTTTGGTCTACTTTGCCCATTCCTCCGCCAATCGGCCACGCCCCGAAACATACGGTTGATACCATTGGTCCGTTTTTTCCTAGCTGTCTTTGTTTCATGAATTTTTTATTTAAAAATGTCGGCTATGCGTTTTCCAACCAAATCTTCCTCACCTGGTTTTAGTCCGAAAATGTGTATCTCTATATGATCTTCTCCGTCCTTCACTCTTGTCCAGATTGGCGGTGTGCCAGCCTTCAGTTTGTCAACTACATCCTGTAGAGAAGTTTCAACGTGAGACTCATCTATCATGAGTCTCACACCAAATGGTTGGTGTCCAATAATGTTTGTGATAAGCGAAGCTGTCACACCCTCTAGATTGGCGAGATGTTTAATTATTTGATTGCTTCGTTGTTCAATGTCTGCTAGCCGCGTCTCATGATTCATCGTGACCCAATGCCTTACGGCTGCAACAACGCCGACCATTTCTTGTCTATCAACTTTGTGCGGCCTCCCTATGCCACGTATCCTTCTCCCTTCATATCCAACAAAAGATTGTTTTGATATCTTTCGAATCATATCTTCAGTCCCCAGAGCTAGTCCTGTTGATTGAGAAGCACCCATGTATTTTGCCGCTATGCATTGAAAATCTGCTCCCAATTTCACGTACTTTCCGAAATTTTCAAGAGGGTATATTTGACCTGCAGCATCAACTAGAACTGGAATACTGTTTTCGTGAGCAATTTCGATAACCTCTGGTAATGAGAGTGCGAGTGGGTCATTATCTTGTTCAACCATATAGAAGTGAACAGCAGCAGTATTAGGACCGATGGCTCTTATTAGATCATCCTTACTCGTCCCTTTATCAGACCCAAATTCTACCAAGGTAGCACCTGAAGCTTCCAGGCATCTGTCATACCAGTATCTTTGTCTTTTTTGTATCAGGATTTCATTTTTCATTCCTGATGTGTTTGGCAATTGCTGAATAAAGTCGTCATTATCGCCAGCCATTACAGCTGCTGCAGCAAGTGTTAGTGCAGACCCTGCTCCTGATGTAACGTAGGCAGATGGTACCCCAATTAGATCAGAAATATATGAGCCCACTTTTTCCTCTAGTTCCATTAGAGGTATATATGAATCACCGGCCCTTTCCATTGCCTCTTTGACTTCAGGTATGGGTGTTGATCCTCCAAGCATAGTTACACTACCAATGGCATTTATGATCGGTGTAGCGCCCAATTCCTCATATATATTAGGTTGGTGATCGTTTTGCATTTTAGCCCCCGACGTATAATCAGAAAATTCTCTGTATACCTGTGTTATTAATTGCTATCTAGGTTGGCGTTATCTGCTAGATTTATATCTCGACAGTCCATGTCTTGCTTCAGTAATTTTTCAATCTCTGTTATGGGTATTGAATGACGAATGTTGCCATCTCTGCCAGTCATAGTCTCAGATTGCAAAATCGAATTGATTATTGCCTCTTCAGTTGCTTCAACCACTCCTCTCAGCAAAGGCGTTAGATGAGCATCGTCTATTTCCGGTCGGTTAGGTGAATTAGAAAATGACAGTGCAAAACTCCCATTTCCATGGCTAACAATTGCCCCGGTTCTTGCTAGGCCCATATGAGCACGTCTGGCTAGCCTGTCCAGTTGACGACTGGTCAGAGGCGCATCAGTTGCGATTATAAAGCAAACAGATCCTCCTGACTCATCATCAGTTCCTGGGGGGGAAATTTGATGTCCGGCGTCTATATGACCAATGCGGAGATCTTTTGGATGCCCCATGTTACAAAGTGTAAGGACTCCGATTTTGTATATACCTTGAAGGGATTCACAAATTCTTGAGGAGGTCCCAATGCCGGCTTTCCAGCCAAAAGCAGACATTCCTGTACCTGCACCTACGTTACCTTCTTGAACATTTGGGCTGGATGCATTTGTAATCGTTTCAACTACATGATCTTTGTTGACGTGCCTGCCAATAGCGTCATTTAGAAACCGGTCATTACATTCCATAACAACAGGATTAAATGATTGTATCCCGGGATTATATTGAATTGTGTAATCAACAATCGAGTTTGCTACATTCCAGACATTCAAAGTGCCGGTTAATGCTATTGGACTTTCAAGTCTTCCTAATTCCATGATTTGCATTAGCCCAAGAGATTTTCCGAAGCTATTTAATGAATGTACAGCCGCAGGAACTTTTTGTCGAAAAAGGTTAGAGGAATGTGGAAGGACTATTGTGAGACCCGTTCTTATGGGGCCTTCACCAGGTCTGAGTTGCCCTTCACCACTTATGATGGTGGAATGGCCTACTTTTACTCCTTCAACGTCCGTAATGGAATTTTTTTCCCCTCTAGGTAATAACCCCAAATTAATTCCCAGGTCTGATGCTCTTGGTCTGGATCGCCGGTCACTAGAGGTCAATGAATTCTCTCCTAGTCCTGACTCATAGCTATTTCCATATTTTAATAAATCCACAACAC
>CAYFIW010000042.1:0-12484 GCA_964343265.1 uncultured Dehalococcoidia bacterium
CTTATTTTGGAAAAACAGTACTGGTAGATACAAGAAGTCACGATAATGACGGTCCAATTATTATCCTTACACAAATGGCCAGAAGTCCTCAAGAAAGAATAAAAAACATGGAAAAACTTAGACCAGGGTTTCCTGATGTACAGAAGATGATACTAGTTCCGTGGGTTAGATATGTAACAACATTGGCAGACAGTGGAATTTGGAATACGATCATTACCCGTTTAGAAGATTGCAGCTACACGGATGCTAGGGAAGCAGGCAACTCAATATTCTCCGAACTAAGAAAGCTAGAACTAAATGAATTAAAGGAAGTTATAACAGGAACTAGCTACAAAACTGTTTGGGCTAAAAAGTAGATCAACATATAGAAATACCGGGATTTGCAAACACCCAAACATTCCGCCTGTAATTTCTTTTATACCGATATCGTATAACTATAGAATCCAATCTAAACCAATTGGAATCTTTGTAGAACATGGATAACAGGAGTTAAACATGATTAGTTTTATAGGTGGCACAGGTCCCGAAGGACGCGGATTAGCCCTTCGATTTGCTTTATCTGGTGAAGAAATATTTTTGGGATCACGAAGCCAAGAACGTGGGCAAGAAATAGCTAATTCACTAAAAGAACTGGCTGACATCCAGGTACAAGGTGGAACAAATAAACAAGCTGCCCGATCTGGTGAAATCATTGTAGTGGCAACCCCATACGACGGGCATAAGGAAACTTTAACCTCTTTATCGGATGAACTTCACGGCAAAATAGTCATAGACGTAGTAGCCCCATTAACATTTAGTAAGGGAATAATCTCAGCTACTCCAGTCGAAGAGGGATCCGCCGCAGTACAAGCACAACAAATACTTCCTAGCTCCAGGGTAGTCGGTGCATTTCACAACATAAGTGCAACAGACCTTTTAGTTCCTAGTAAACCAATTGATTCTGATGTAATTGTTTGTGCCGATGATGATGAAGCTAAAAAATACGTTATAGAACTTTCAGAAAAAATAGAGGGAATAAGAGGAATTGACGGTGGAAGACTTGAAAATTCCAAATATTCAGAAGAATTAACCGCACTCCTTCTCAATATAAATAAGATATACAAGGCTCATTCATCAATCCGCATTACTGGTATTTAATCAAAAACAACGTCTGACGCAATCATAAATTGAAACTTTAAAATAATAAATTTCTCTTTGTATTTTTATGAAATACTGCTCCAAATTGCCTCTGATATTTAAGATTATTTTTTCACTCATAATTGCATTCGTTGGGCAGGCTGAGTTCATTAATGCATTTGGAGAGAAAAGTAATAACGCACAAATAAAGATCTTAAGTCAAGAACATGATATCCAATTCCCAAATAAACTAATTTTCAGAGTCGAAGGTTACACAAAGGAAAATATCCAACAAACAACATTGCGATATCAAATCTCATCGTCTGGAATAAAATCCTATTTATATTCAGAATTTGTTGTGAATCCTGTGGACGGAAAATTTTCCTCCTCAGCGGAATTGGGAACCTCGGGCTCGAATTACATTCCTAGCGGGGTACAAATCAAATATTTTTTTGATATTGCAACGTCTGATGGGTCTACGTACACAACCGAAAGCAAGGATTTTACCTATTTAAATCCAAAATACAATTGGATGTCATTGGAATCAGATTATTTAACAATCTATTGGCACGACATACCTGTAGAAAATGTAAAAATGTCTGTAGAGAAAACTAAGTTGATCCTCAGGGATGTTTCGGAAATTACGGGTTTGAGAACAATAGACCCATTTAGGGCAGTAGTGATCAATAATCCCCGGGAGGCTATCGAAACGTTTCCCAATATAAGCCAGACGGCCACTCGTGACCATCTTTACGGCGGATTTGCATTCAAAGACTATGATCTATTCATAATCGGAGGGATCGGCGTAAACGGGCTCGTACACGAAGGAACACATCTACTAGTTGCTCAAGCCATTGATTCACCATTAGCCAATATTCCTGCCTGGCTAAATGAAGGCCTGGCTATGTTTTTTGAATCTTCAAATAGTGGACGGCAAAACACCTTGAATCGAGCAATTAACAAAGGCCAATTGAGGCCTTTAAAAACCATGACAACAGTGCCGGGTAAACCAGAAGACGTACGAATATTTTATGCACAATCACAGGATGCGACCAAATACATTATAGAGAAATATGGAATGGAAAAAATGGCCAGCCTCTTGAAAGAATTAAACCAAGGAACCAACATAGATGAGGCAGTTACCAAAATCTATGGATTCGACTTAACAGAACTACAAAAAGAATGGGAAAATAACTTACTGCCTACATTTGAGAGAAAACTGATAGTGGACCCAGGTACATTCTGGACGTCAAGTTTACTAGGTGGCGTTTTTGTATTTGCCTTGATTTCATTATTAGTTGGCTGGATAAAGAAAAAAATAAACCCTCAAGTTGAAGATGCTGCTGAAGAAGATGACGATGAAATTTACTGGTACTAGTAAACACAAAATGAATTTAATAGATTTGGAAGTATAATTTTCTGATTCAGAAAGGCTATTTGAGATAATAAATATATAAAAATGTCAAGATTGGATTAGTTAGTGATTTTACAAGAATTGGGTTGTCACAACATGGAAAGCTTAGAGACCCGACTATCTTCACATCTAGTTGACGGCGTCTTAGCACTAGACGCGGGAAGCCTATCAAGATCACTTTCATTTAAAAACCAATCTAAATTAAAAGCCATACTAATTTCACACCGTCATTTTGACCATATCAGAGACCTTTTGCCTCTTGGTTTTACGTTCCTCGAAAATAAAAGTCAAATCGACATTTACGGCATAGATGACACTATAGAACACATACAGAAAACATTAATGGCTGGCAATATTTTCCCCGACTTCACCAATTGGCCGTCAAAAAAAAGCGCCCCTTATAAAATGCATGCTATTAATCATTATGAAGAGTATGAAATTCAAGGTTATTCCGTAAAAGCCTTTCCCGTTCCACACGCTGTACCCGCGTCAGCATTTGAAATCAGCGACGGGCAAGCAACTCTTTTCTACACAGGAGACACAGGAGAAGGTCTTTCACGATGTTGGAGCATTTCTAACCCAGACGTCCTTCTAACCGAAGTTACTTTCGGGAATGGTAATCTTGATATCGCTAAAGTCTCCGGCCACTTGACCCCTTCGATTCTTAAAAAAGAATTGCTTCATTTCCAGAAGGTTAACAACCATATGCCCAAAGTGATAGTAACTCACCTAAATCCTCCCTGGGAAATTCAAATCCGCGAGGAACTACAACATGTGGCAGAAGATCTCCAAATAGATCTTTCAGTCGCCAAAGAAGATGATGAATTTCAAATAACCTCCAATCAACTTGAAGGATGATTGAAGCATGCCTTTATTACCAATATTAGAGATACCTCACCCGACTCTGAGAATGCGAGCTAAAAAAATTCGTTCAATAGACAAAAAGGCGCTCAGGCTCGCCTACGACATGGTTGATACTATGAGAGATGCGGGAGGAGTCGGATTAGCGGCAAATCAAGTTGGTGAGCTTGTTCGAATAATAGTTCTCCAGATGCCAGATGAGGAAGAAGCACGAATTTATTTCAACCCAGAAGTGACTAAATCTGAGGGAATGAGAGAAGTGGAAGAAGGCTGCCTAAGTCTACCAGGACTAAGAGGAATTGTTGAGCGGTCCATCTGGATAAAATTCCAAGGGCTTGACCATTGCCAAAAATTGGTAAAGTTTAAAGCAGAGGATCTCTTGTCCCAGGCTATAGAACATGAGGTTGACCACCTTAACGGGATTTTGTATCCCGATCATCTGGTGGCACATACTCGACTTTATAAAATAGATGAAACCCAGGAGCACACAGAATCAGATAGAAACCTTCAAGTAGATCAAGGTCAAAATATCGATGATTCAGATGACACCAGGAACACTCCTGCATCAGCCAAGATAAAATAGCTGTGCAGATTCTCATCTCATATTTCGTTTAACTTGATTTAGTCACCAGGGCAAAACATTTCATCTACATTCATGACATCAATATTAAAATACGGCCTACCCATATCAACGGCATTGATCCTGAACTATCTGCGCAGTCGAGAGATAGAATGCTTCTTTGTCGGAGGAGTCATAAGAGATTCTATTATTTCTAGTGAAACTCACGAACCGGGAGATATAGACATAGTCATTGAGGGAGACGCCTTAATAGAAGGGAAAAAGATGTCTCAAGCCTTGGGAGGAGTTTATGTCGAACTCGATGCAAAACACGGTATTTGTAGAGTAGTTTTAAAAACGGGCTCTGACCAAACATATTTTGATCTTTCATCCTCAAATCACGGTATCGTGAAAAATCTTGAAAGCCGAGACTTTACACTAAACGCTATGGCTTTGAACATAGAGCATGTCGAAACCCTTAACCAAAAACATTTTTTTAATGTAGCCAATCTTCTAGATCCGTTCGGGGGGCTAAAAGACATTGGATACAGAGTTATAAACTCTGTATCTGAAACTTCTGTAATTAACGATCCAATAAGAACCTTGCGAGCCATCAGAATAAGTCAAAGGTTTCGCTTTCAAATAAGCGAGAATACATCCCGACAAATAAAGAAGTCCTCAAATCTCATAAACAACGTATCAAATGAAAGGATAAGAGATGAGCTGTTAAAAATATTTTCCATGAGTGGGACTGCAGAAAGCCTTCGGCTGATGGACGATTTTGGCATACTCGATAAAATATTTCCCGAAATAATCTCATCTAAGTGTATGCTGCAACCAGCAGAGCACTTTTGGCCGGTATTTGATCACTTGATTGAAACAGTCAGTAAACTAGAAAAAATCCTACAGAATGATAGAAACAGTAATCAGGAACCTGAAGATTTCGCTCTTGAACTCATCCCGCATTTTGACGATCAAGAAAATCATTTTAGAGAAATTGTGGGAGATAGCCAAACAAGGCTTACCCTATGCAAAATTGCCTGCTTGCTACATGACATAGCAAAACCTACCACTAGAACTATAGACAACAATAACCGTATACGGTTTTTAGGTCATGATAAAAAGGGCTCTGAAATGACGGAAGTCATCTTGAAGAGATTAAGATTTAGCAGGGCTGCAACATCGATAGTAGCCACCCAAGTTAGACAACATCTTCGGCCAAGTCAAATGGCACCAAAAGGTGAACTACCTTCCAAAAAGGCAATGTACAGGTACTATCGTGACTTAGGGGAAGAATCAATTGACACCCTTTTCCTTAACATGGCGGACTACATGGCAGCTAGGGGACCACTGTTAAAAAAAGATGAGTGGAAAGCGCATTGTAAGATCATAAATCACATTATTTCGAGTGAACTTGGTGAAAAAAAACCTCAAAAACAAGAAAGACTTGTCACCGGACACGATATAATGGATGGGTTGCGCCTTTCACCAGGACCTCATATAGGTATTCTTATTGAAGAAGTAACCGAGTCTTACGTAGAAGGAAAAGTAACCACTAAAGAAGAAGCAATGGAATTAGTTAGAAAACTTGTAGAGTCGGGGGATTATTTTGAGAAGGAATGCTAGGGTACTCATAGTAATAGCGTTGATCATTTTGGTCTGCGCGGCAACTCTAGGCATAAAAGAAATTGAATATAATCAATTTGTCAGAGGTGGAGACACTCCACTAGGGTTAAGCCTTGGTTTGGATCTTCAAGGAGGAAGCCATCTGGTATATGAGGCAGCCCTACGTGACTCAGAGACAGGTGAACTAATTGAAGTTACTGATGACCAAATGCAGTCATTAGTACGTACTATAGAGAGACGAATAAATTCCTCCGGTTTGGGCGAACCTATAATACAAATATTGGGAAACGATAGGCTCTTAGTTCAACTACCAGGAATAAGAGATCCCGGTAGAGCCAAGACTCTAATTGGGGAAACCGCGAGACTGGAATTTAAACACCGAGTGATAGACGTTGACCCAATTCCACTTGACCAGATAACCTCCAGTGACATTTCTGCTATCACTGCTGACGATTTAAGACCATCCGACAGTAAACTTCTTAGCGAATTGACCGAAACAGAACTCAATGAGGAAGCCGTTTACATACCCTCCCTCGTCATGGATTTTACGGGGATTGGCTCAGAAAAATTCCAACAGGTAGTTTTAGGCCTTCAAATATCTATGGCCATCTCTATGGACGCCGCTAACAAAGGAGAAATGCTTCCTCCAGACACACTGGACCTTAGCGTAAGCGGGATAGAAGAACTCCGGTACCAAGTCAGTGGAGATCAAATTCTACGAATTGGTACATCAACTAGATATGTAATACCTCTCCCTGCCGGCAATACTGAAATGGGAAGTGCAATTTCAACAGAGACAGCCAAACAGAAGCTGGGTCCTAGTCCTGTAGCCAACTTGCAACTCAAGAAAGGGTATATGGATGAAGAAATTGGACTTTCGGGAGACGACTTGGAGAACGCATATCCAAGCCAACATCAAAGTTCTGGAGCGCCAATCGTTAATATCGAATTTAACGAGAAAGGCACAAAACTGTTTGGTAAATTGACTGAAGATATATACAGGAAACAACAAGAAACTGGCTTTAGAGACCAAATAGCAATTATTCTTGATGGACAACAGCTTATTGCCCCCGTTGTACACACACCAATAACCGCTGGAACTGCCATCATCCAAGGACCAGACTTCACCATTGAAAGGGTCAAAGACCTTTCACTTCTACTTGAATCAGGAAGATTGCCAATACCTATAGAACTCATTCAAGAAAGAGATGTCGATGCAATATTAGGGGCCGACTCTCTCAGAAAAAGTGTCATTGCGGGAATAGTAGGGTTGGTATTAGTACTCCTCTTTATGACCCTTTACTACCGTATACCAGGACTTGTAGCCTCCGTTGCTCTGATCATATATGCCATGATTGTATTAACAATATTTAAACTGATACCAGTAACCTTGACTCTGTCAGGAGTTGCAGCAGCGATTCTCTCTATAGGCATGGCTGTTGACGCAAACATATTGATCTTTGAAAGAATGAAAGATGAATTGAGGGCAGGAAGAACTATGCTCTCATCTATAAATATCGGATTCAATAGGGCTTGGCCAGCGATAAGAGATGGAAACGTATCAACACTAATAACTTGTGCCATACTCTACTGGTTTTCCGAACAACTTGGCGCAACTATCGTTCAAGGGTTCGCCGTAACCCTTGCAATTGGTGTCCTTATAAGCATGTTTTCAGCCATAGTAGTTAGTCGAACGTTGATGAGAGTAGTAGCTTTAACCCCTATATCTAGGAAAGTTCGTCTTTTCATGCCGACAGGTGGTAAAGATATAGCCAGAAGGCAATCTTAAAAAAGACGAAAGAGGTTAGTAGATGGATTTCGCAGGTAAAAGATTTTGGTTCTTCATAATTTCACTTCTAGTAATTGCACCGGGAGTGGTATTCCTGATTTCGACACCTGGGCTAAAACCTGGAATCGATTTCACAGGTGGATCAAGTATGACCCTTCAATTCCCAGAGGGAAGTTCTCTAGACCAACAGGACTTAAGGGATGTTCTGTCTGAAGACGGATATACAGAATCAACTGTTCAAAACATGGGTGGTGACAGCTTTTTCGTTAGAACCAAAGAGCTAGATGAGGAAGCCAAAGACAACTTGGTTGAAACCATTACGTCCTCACTCTCACCTGATTCTCAAAATTTACTCCAAAGCTTCGATCTGGTCTCACCAGTTGTTGCACAGGAAACAGTATTGAACGCCCTTTGGGCGGTCATCGCAGCTGCAATAGGGATATTTTTCTACATATGGTGGGCCTTCAGAAATGTCCCCAGTCCTTTCAGATATGGATTAGCTGCAATAGTTGCATTACTTCATGACACGATCATAGTGGTTGGAATATTCTCAATTCTGGGTGCATTGTTCGAAATTGAAGTAAATACAATGTTCCTAATCGCATTGCTGACCGTAATTGGATACAGCGTAAACGACACAATAGTTGTGTTTGATAAAATCAGAGAAAATGTACTTATTTATAGTAATAGACCATTTACTGAAGTAGTTAATTTAAGTATATCTGAGACAATAGGCAGATCCATAAATACCAGTTTCACCCTTCTCGTTACTCTCTTAGCATTGATATTTTTTGGTGGTTCAACCATAAGGGAATTTTTGTTGGTACTACTCATCGGGGTAGTTGCGGGAACATATAGTTCAATTGCAATAGCTAGCCAAGTATTGGTGACATGGGATCAGAAAAGCGTAGCAATTCCATTTAGACAAAAAGCAGGATAACTGCTTAACTGCCTAAAAATACCAACATGAAAATCGATTCTATATTTTAATAACGACTCTACCCAAAACGCTTGATGATTTCATCATATCGTACGCTTGCATAATTTCATCCAGAGCAAACTGAGCACCAACTATAGGATCTATAAACCCCTTTTCCATTAGTTCTACAGCACCCTCAATATGAGGGATGCTAGCTCCTGTTGAACCGGTAACAGATGCATTTCTAAACATAATTTCCGCAAGGTTAATCGACGAAGTGTTTCCCGCTATCTCGCCCAAGACCAACATGGTGCCATGGTCACTCAAACTTCTTATTCCAGCCTCAAATACTGAAGAGCCAACAGGATTGAATACTATATTGGCCCCAACATCTTCCGTGAAAGCCATTACAAGTTCCGAAGAATCTAGGTCTTGGTCCATCAACAAAACATGGCCCAATCCTAGGTCTGTCAAATCCGCAACCTTGTTTTCAGAGTGAGTAAAACCTATTGTCTCTGCCTTATAATACGAAGCAACCTGCAAGGCATGCACACCCAAACCACCTCCAACTCCATAAACAACAAGATTAATCCCTCTTGATAATTTTGCCACATCCCTCAATGCGTGAATTACCACCCCGATAGGACAAGCCAGAAGAGAAGACTTAATCAAGTCAAAATTGTCAGGCAGTTTAACAAGGTTGTGGAGTGAAACAGGAATATACTCAGATAATCCGCCATCAATTCCATGTCCAAATCCATATGAGTTGGGACACTGATAATCATTACCTGAGATACAAACTTCACAAGCCCCACATGAACTTGTAAGAGTGGTGACTATTTTGTCACCAATATTCACATCTTGGACACCATTTCCAATTGCATAAACTTCCCCTGATATTTCATGTCCAAGGATGACATCCCTTTTTACGCCCCTACTGAGAGTGCCATCGATAACTGAGATATCATGATGGCATAAGCCAACGGCACTGACTTTCACGATAACAAAACCTGGAACAGGATCTGGAATCTCCGCTTCAATCAGATCAAAATCCGGTTTCTCTCCTGAAGTCTTTAATATTAACGATTCCATTAATCATATTCCTCAGATTTAGACCTATTCATGTGCTGTGCCGTAACTTTTATGGTCTCCCATGCACTTCTCTCATGATCTATTGTTTCAGGTGTTTCAGATGCGAACGGAGTGGCCGCAAGTACTCGATAAATTTCAGCAGCACCCATATGAAATAATGGTGTGACGCCCAGCGACTCAAATGTATCTGAGATTTGTTCCATTTCCCCTATCCACCTGTGTGAATTTGCCGGAAGCTTAGAAATTCCATTTTCCATTACCTTAAGATGTGAGCCTTGACTCTCTGATAGTTCTTCCCTGAGCATCTCAGAAAGACCCATTTTATGAGCGGCAGCAAGCAATGCCACCTGTAAAGTATTGGTACCTTTAGTTAAAGCGGCGTAACACATTTTAATACCGGAAGCCTGGCCTACCTTATCCCCCACCACTCTCACCATGATCCCTTTGCCATCGAGAGGGAGCATCACATTCGCATTATTTCCAGATACATAAAATCTTGGTGTATCCCCTTTAGCCGGTGAGCCGCCAATAATTCCTCCATCCACGAATATACCTCCAGAAGCATCAATTACTTTTTTGATTCTAATCGAAGAATCAGGTGATATAGCGTTACAATCTACAAAGTAGGTTTTTTGTCCCATTCTGGCAAGAGACTCAGCAACTTCATTGGCTAAATCGAAAGCCCGGTCAGGAACCAATATGGAGAGGATAATATCCGCTTCAACAACAAGTTGATCCATCGTCTCAACAATTCTAAAGTTTCCAACTTTCGCTAACTCAGCTGTTCGGACACTTCTACCAGAAAGGCAGGTCAAAACATCAAATCCATTATCGTAAAGTATCTTACCTACAGAATGTCCCATATCTCCCGGACTAAGTATCGCTATTGTTCTTAGTGACATATTTCATTTTCCTTACGACACGACATTTAGGTTGATTAAAGCAACCCTAATTATAAGACACAAAACAGGCAGCATGAACATACTTTTCGGGCATGTAAGTCGTGTTAGACTTGAGCTAGTCCAACATTGATATTAAGAAGAATGGAGATCGTTATTTCATGAAAATAGGAGCCCACGTATCTACCGCAGGGGGACTAAGTAACGCCTTTGATCGCGCTTCAAATATCGGCGCAGAGGCCATACAAATATTTGCTTCCTCTCCTAGAGCTTGGAAATTCAACCAACCGAAAGAAGAAGAGGTGAACCTTTTTAAGGAAAAAATGGAACAAACTGGAATTTGGCCCTGTTATATACATGGAAGTTATCTAGTAAATATCGGGGGCGATCCTAGTCAAATAGAGAAATCAATTGAGTCTCTTACTAACAATATGAGTGTCGCTGGGAAAATAGGAGCTGAAGGCGTAATATTTCATGGAGGCAGTCACAAGGGAAAAGGGTTCCATAATATTGTTAAACAGGCCTCTGAATGCTTAAAACGAGTATTAGACAATTCACCAGAGAATGTCTGGTTATGTTTGGAAAACAGTGCCGGAATGGGATCACACATAGGATCCTCTTTTGAGGAAATGGGTGAACTGATACACCTAGTTCAGAATGATAACCTAAAAGTTTGTCTAGACACCGAACATATGTTTGCTGCAGGCTATGACTTTACTAACTCTGATGAGGTCCCTCGAATAATGAAAAGGTTCGACGAAGAAATAGGATTGTCCAAACTAGTAGCAGTCCACGCAAATGACTCGAAAGTTGAATTAGGTTCCGGAGTCGATAGACATGAAAACATTGGAGACGGATTTATTGGAATGGACGGGTTTAAGTCTCTGATGAGTGACCCTTCATTTGAGAGAGTTCCATTTTTTTTGGAGGTCCCAGGTTTTGATTCAAAGGGACCAGACGAAATCAATATCAACCTACTGAAGTCAATTAGGACTGATTTAGGTATAAATAAATAGTTGTGAAATACAAAAACACATCCTTGAATAAGTCCGATCGCAAAAGATATTTAAAGCATCTGTCCGCTGAAATAGAAGCCGCATCAATGTACAGTATTCTTGCTGAATATGATTCCAACGAAGTTAGAGCGGATATCTTTAACCAATTAGCCCAATCAGAAATTAAACATGCAAATCATTGGGCAAAATTATTGGGAATTGATACTTCCACCCTGACTTTAAAAAAATATACCCCTAAACTAATTTACGTTCGCCTTGTATGCAAGATTTCGGGTCCTGACAAAATTTTGCCATGGTTGGCTAAAATAGAAGCCGAGGAAATTGGTACTTATACTAATGACCCTCAAGGGCAAGATTTAATTCCAGAAGAAAAAAAACACGCTCGTATGCTTTCTGAGATATCTAGTACGAAAAGCCATCAGGATCTTAACCTTCCAAATCAAAATCAATTCAGCAGTAGTGGAGGCCTACGTGCTGCCGTCTTGGGTGTTAATGATGGATTGGTATCGAATTTTAGTCTCGTTATGGGATTTGCAGGGGGTACTGCCGCAACTGGAGCCCCGGAATACATCATAATGGCCGGGTTAGCGGGATTGATTGCCGGTGCATTTTCTATGGCCGCCGGTGAATATGTCTCGATGAAATCCCAAAGGGATTTTTATGAATACCAGATATCATCAGAACTCGAAGAATTGGAGATGTGGCCGGAGGAGGAGGAGGAGGAACTGGTTTTGATCTATCGCGCCAAAGGAATACCTGAAAATGAAGCCAAGCAGATAGCAGCCAATATTATCAAAAATCCTGAAATCGCTTTGGATACAATGGCAAGGGAAGAACTTGGACTTGATCCAGATGCACTCGGATCCCCATTTTCGGCGGCTTTCAGCAGTTTTATAGCATTTTCTATAGGGGCTGTCGTACCGATCATACCTTTATTTTTCAGTCTAGGAACAAAATCCGTAATATCTAGTGCATTAGTTTCTGGATTTGCTTTAATTATCGTTGGAGGATCTCTTTCCACAGCAACTGGAAAGAATTTTATTTCTGGATCGCTTAGAATGCTGGTGGCAGGATCTTTGGCAGCATCTGTTACATATGGAGTTGGATATTCCCTAGGGATCACTATATTCTAAATAAAGTGTTGTGGATTTATTAAAATATGGAAATAGCTATGAGTCAGGACTAGGAGAGAA
>CAYFIW010000043.1:0-12427 GCA_964343265.1 uncultured Dehalococcoidia bacterium
TACTCACAGAGAAAAAAGATAAGTTCTGACCCAAGGACAAGAAGATGAGTCTTAGAAAACAAGCAAAGATACTGGGAACATCCCACGCAAACCTGAGTAGGATGATAAACGGGAAAAGGAAGTGGAATACTCAGTTGAAAGAGCGTTATGAATCTCTAATTGGTACCACTTTGGTACCACTTCAAGAAAATACTGGTACCACTAATGTAAAATATACCGTTGAAGAGCCGCATCTATGCGTGGCGCATTCGTCTAGCGGCCTAGGACACTGCCCTCTCAAGGCAGAGATCACGGGTTCGAATCCCGTATGCGCTACCATCATAGGTTAAGATTAAACTTTTTTGGTAGATTGTTATTTCGAAATGATATCTACACTTTTGTTCCATGTGAAAGTCTATTTTAATTACCTCTATTTAATAATTTCTAAAAAAGGTCCAATACCTAGAAAACGATAGGGGCAGATAGTATGGGAACAATAATTGATTCTCTGTCTTGTCCTCTGTGTTTAAACAACCAAACTCAGTTGTTTTACAGGAGTACGAGAGTAAATCTAGAAAGGGACTACTTTTCATGTCATGTTTGTTCGTTGATATTTGTACCAAGCAGGTATCATTTGTCCCCAACTGATGAATTGAATCGATATCTCGAACACAATAATGATGTGACAGATTCCGATTACAGGAGATTTCTTTCCCCTGTGGCCAACGAAGTTGTTTCTAGAATAGGATGTAATATGGTTGGCCTTGATTATGGGGCAGGGCCAGGCCCCGCCCTTGCATTGATGCTAGAAGATCTTGGGCATGAAATGCACTTATATGATAAATATTTTTATCCGGATCAGATGGTCCTTAAACAAAAATATGACTTTATTGTTTGTACCGAAACAGTAGAACACTTTTCGAATCCGATCCACGACTTCGACACGATATATTCATTGATCCGTCAGGGTGGATTATTTGGAATTATGACTTCGATACTATACGACGACATTGCCTTTGCTGACTGGTATTACAGGTTTGATCCTACTCATGTGGCTTTTTATAGACCAGAGACGTTGCACTGGATTTCTCAGAGATGGAACTGGGATTTATTAGTACCAAAGAGGAACGTATGTATTTTCGAAAAAAAAGTTAAGGGTTGATTTACTTAATGTATTTGTACCCAATCTTTTTCTGTATAGGTTCTTGGAAAGATATCAGGTTGGATTATTTCTGCTAGTATTTCCAGCCCGTCTACAATTCGGGGACCAGGTCTACTGAAATAAGCGGATCCGTTTACTGCGTAAATTGAGCCGTTGAATTGGTCCCAAAATTCTATAGATTTTGTTTTATTAAATTGTTGGACAGTTTTATCTAAATCAAATCCGCAAACCATTAAAATGGCAATCTCAGCCTCAGATTTTGAGGCTTCATCCCATTTAATTTGCCGTGAAGGGGTATTGCTCGACCCTATAAGGTTTGTTCCTCCTGACATTTCAATAATCTCAGGAACCCAGTGACCTCCTATAAAGGGAGGGTCCAGCCATTCGATTCCAAGAACTTTTGGCCTGCGTGTTGCTTTTTTCACTTTAGTTTTTACTTTACATACTCTGGTATTAAAACTTTCTAAAAGGGTTGCTGCTTCTTTCTCTACCCCTGTGTATGTGGCGATTTGGGATATTGAATCAAATATGTCCTGAAGGTTTGAAGGCTCAAATGATAGTATTGCTTGCTCTCCGCTTAATTTTTTTACGCTTGATTCAACCATTTCATATGAAACTGCGCATACTTCACAAAGTTCCTGTGTGAGAATCAGGTCTGGTTTTATTTCAGACATTACCGATTCTTTAATCTTGTATATTCCAGAACCGCTATGAACAGCTTCATTTATATGCTTATCTATCTCCCAGGAGTCACTGCTACTATGATCTATTAGACTTTCAGTTACTATAGGGATCGAAGTGATATCTTCTGGAAAATCGCACTCATGGGTGATACCAACCAGATTTTTCCGAAGTCCTAGGGCGCAAACAATTTCTGTAGTGCTTGGTAAAAGAGAGCATATTTTCATGTTTTCGTCCTTCGTATTTAAGTACATGTTTGGAAGATGAGAATATAACTTTTCAATTGTTTCCCTTCGGATATACTAACTTTATATTTATTGCCGCACAGACGCTATTTAGGGAATTATATGACAACTGATTTTTCAAACTATTCAACTAACGAACAAATCATACAGAGGGCAAGAGTAAATCTCGCCCAAGGCCCCTGGGATTACCTGACAGGCGCGTCTGAATCTGAGACAACACAAAGGCGAAACAGGCTAGCTTTCGACAAGATTGCTTTTAGGCCTAGGGTTTTAATCGATGTTAGAGAAATTGATACTTCTACTGAATTTATTGGTCACCGTCTGAGGATGCCGGTGTTACTGGCCCCTATAGGTTCATTACAGGTCTTTCACCCAGAAGGTGGTGCGGTAGTGTCAGAGACTGCCGGTGAATTTGACGTAATGCATGTTGTTAGCTCCGTTACTTCACCTTCAATGGAGGAGACTATGGCTGCTTCAAACTTTGCCAAGGCATTTCAGCTCTATATTCATGGAGACTGGGAATGGACCAAGGACATGATTCAGAGGGCAGTCACAGCCGGTTATAAGGGATTGTGTATTACTGTAGATACAGCCCACTATAGTCGTAGGGAACGACCTATGTTAAGTAAGTGGACACCTGTTTCCCGAAGAAATCCTGCAGATCCTCAATGGCAAGCTTCGGTTACTTGGGAAACCATAGAGAAAATAAAATCTTACGTGGACATTCCCCTCATGCTGAAAGGTATAGCGACTGCTGAAGATGCTGAACTAGCAGTTGATCATGGAGTAGACGTTGTATGGGTATCTAATCACGGCGGGCGGCAACTGGACCACGGACTGGGTACCTTAGATATGCTTCCTGAAATAGCGCAAGTCGTCGGTGACAAAGCAGAAATTATTCTTGATGGTGGTATCCAACGAGGTTCAGACGTTGTCAAGGCTGTTGCTTTAGGAGCGACAGCAGTAGGGGTGGGGAAATTACAGGGGTGGGGTATATCGGCGGGAGGAAAAAATGGATTAACCAGGGTTCTTGAGATTCTTGAAGAAGAGATTCGAATTACCATGGGATTGCTTGGGGTTACAGGCATCGCTCAGATAAACGAAAAATATGTGTGCAATGCTGATCCGGTAACAGATCCTCATGAGATGAGTGCATGGGTCAATAAACCTGTTGACAGGATTTTATAACCCATGCATCTATTCTACGGGTGTAATAACCTTCTAATTTGATTCACGAAAGCGCCCTTAGCTAAGGTATACTCGCATCCCATTTCCTGAGCTTCATGCATTGACTCATTATCCTCGTGAGGTCCATAGGCTATTGATATGACGTTCTGATTCGTTTCGTGAAGGTACTTGTTTAATTTTATAAGGACAGGTTTCCACAGGCTTTTCTCTTCTTCGAGATCAACGATTATCGCCTTGATCTCGTTTTCCTTTATGAGGCTCTCTGCTAGGTCCAAGTTGGTAAGTCGTCTGACTTTGAGTGTGGATCCTGCAGCCGCTTCTATTCTAGGTAAAAAAACGAGGTTTTTTGATACCAGTACTACGATCGGTTTATCTGCCTTCATGTTTTAACTCTTTCAAATGTTTATTATTACTTGGTCAGAAATAATTACTGTTGATATATACATGTACAAAAAGGTGGCTAAGTTTTTTGATTATAGCGGTTGACATAGGAGGCACCCAAATCAGGGTTGCCTTGTTAGATGAGAAATTTAAGATTTTGACAAAAAAATCTTTTTCAACGGGAATTGACTCTTTACCTGATCAATCATGCAGTATGATTGCCAAAGAAATAGAAGAATTGAAATGCTCTTATACCCTGTCAGACATTAAATGTCTGGGGATTTCGACTCCTAGTTTTAATCGTCTTACAGGAAAAATGATAAATCCTCCAAACCTTCCTCATTGGAATAATTTCCCAGTTGTGGACTTCTTTAAAAGTCGTCTTGGTTTACCAGTTGTGGCGGGAAATGATGCTTCATTAGCAGCATGGGGAGAATATAAATCGGGAGCAGGCCAAGGAGTACAAAACATGGTTTACTTCACACTCTCAACTGGTATAGGGGGAGGGTTAATCATTAACGAAGAATTATATGAGGGAAGTATGGGTTTTTCAGGGGAGATAGGACATATGTCCGTAGTATCAGATGGCGAACTTTGTAAATGTGGAAATCGAGGGTGTCTGGAATTATATGCTTCTGGTCCTGCTATTTTGAGGGCAGCAATTAGTAGGATAAAAAATGGGGAAAATACCTCCTTAAAGATAAATACAGACTTGACCTCTGAAGATGTTTTTATTCACGCACAAAGAGGGGATCTTGTCTCAAATAAGATAGTGAGTGATGTGGGTACATACTTGGGGCAAGGAGTGGTAAATGTGATGAATATGTTTGAGCCTCAAAGAATTGTTTTCGGTGGCGGTGTTAGTGAATCATTTGATCTACTACAACCTCATATTCTTAATTATGTGGAGCGGTACGCTATGACACATTTTGAAAAGAGTATAGATTTAAGGAAATCTGAGCTAAATGAAAATTCTTCTTTGATTGGCGCTGCCTATTATGCGTCATTGCATCAGTGAAAACCTTAAGGCAATCACGCAGGCTATTACATGGTTAATTTGTCATAAAGTTCATCTAATAGAATCCAAGGTTGGAGGATTATATCGGTCTTCAGGATTTATCCAGCCTTGAAAATTGGGTTTTCGTTTCTCGGCAAATGCTTTCCTCGATTCAATTAAATCCTGCTTGTCACCATGGTCCTTCAAGGCTTCTGCCAAAGATTCAAGAGGATCTGAAATTTTCGGTCTCATATTTCTCATGATTTGAATCGTATTAACTCGTGAAGCAGGTGGCAGAGAAAGCAAATGATTAGCCATATCGATAGCTGTTGGTATAAGTTTTTCTTCTTCAACTATTCTGTTTAGGAATCCGATTTCATAAAATCTTTGTGCTGTGAATCTGAATCCTAATGCCATTTCGGTTGCCACGGGATGAGGTAAGTTGGCCATTGCGCCATGGTTATATCCCCCCAATAACCACCTTTTAGCCTCTGAAACTTCAAATATGGCGTTGGGAACAGACACTCTTAAATCTGTCGATTCTACCAACATGAACCCGCCTCCCATAGCATACCCATTAATCGCAGCTATCACGGGTTTTTCTAGTTCGCCTGACATAAGCGGATCAGTAATGGATGGTCTCTGCCCGCCCGGTATGCCTGCTTCTAACGATTCTTTCATGTCTTCACCAGCACAAAATGCTCTTCCCGTACCTGTGAAAATACCTACCTCCAAGTTTTTTGATTCCCGGAAATTGCTCCACGCTTCTGCAAGCTCCGTTCTGATCTGGTATCCGAGAGCGTTTAATCGTTCTGGGCGGTTGATTCTAACTATAAATACTTGGTCACGGGTTTCTGTTACGACAAGTGACATTTAGCAGTACTCCTAACATTTGAACAGGAATGGGACAATAAATTCCACACCTGTAATTTTCGAGTTTATATAACTTAACTATTTTTGTTTTGCTTCCGCTAGAAAGACAGGGATTAGTCTAGATGTTTTCTCCTGGTAATCCTTGTACGGGGGATAAGCTTGAACAGCTATGTCCCAAAGACGAGTTCTTTCAGGAGAGTCTCCTATTTCCCTTACTTCCATTTCGTGAATTTCCGTTTCGTCTTGGATTGTCACATATGGATGCGCCTTTAAATTGTGGTACCACAATGGGTGACTAGGAGCCCCACCTTGTGAGGCTACTAACACGTAATCATTACCTGTTTTAACGCGCATTAACGGAGTTTTCCTTATTGCTCCGGTTTTGCAACCTTGATTTGTGACAATAATTACGGGTAATCCCGTATCTCTTAATGTTAAACCTTTTGTTCCCCCACTTTTTTCGTACAATTCAACTTGATCGGCTACCCACTCTCGTGGGCTAGCAATGTACTGCCTCATTTTTTCCTCCTAGATTGTAGATTATCGAAAGTTTCATAGCTTAACTGAAAGAAAGTGTATACATTCTATTTTGATTGTTGTAACTGTGAAA
The DNA here is from genome assembly GCA_964343265.1 of uncultured Dehalococcoidia bacterium. Lineage (GTDB taxonomy): Bacteria > Chloroflexota > Dehalococcoidia > Lucifugimonadales > UBA826 > CAYFIW01. Next base: position 6,117 of record CAYFIW010000043.1, read on the forward strand.
TTATGAAATGACGATAATGGCTCTACATTGTTTGATATTTTAATTGAAATGAATCGTATGAAGGAGAATGAAATGAACGAACAGGTGGACGGAGCAAAAGAATCTTATTTCAGATGGTTAGATTCTTTTAACAGAAGAGACTTTACTGGGATGCTGGATGAAATGCATTTTCCACACCTGAGGATATCTGGAAAGAATGAGCTTCAAATCTGGGAAAATCGTGAGGATCATGAATTACATCTGCGTGGAACCAGTAACAGGCTTGTTGATGAAAATTGGAAAAAAACAACTTCTGAGAATGTAACTGCTTTACAAAGTGGACCTGATAAAGTCCATTTATCAATGAAACAATACAGGGTAAATACCATGAACCAAAACTACAATATTTTTGACACTTTGTGGATATTTATTCTTGAGAACGGAAGCTGGGGGGTAAAATTCAGGTCGTCATATTTGTCGGCATCCAGCGAAGTAATAAATAGCGTTTCTAGTGATTAACAACACGAAAATATTATATTCCTGTGAGATAATTGATTGGCACACTAATTTCCCAGAGAAATAATATGAGGGTTGATATTTAAATGTTGTCGGCGGATCGAATTAGAAACATCACTATAATTGCGCATGTTGACCATGGGAAAACTACCTTGGTAGACGCTCTTTTAAAGCAAAGTAATACTTTTACTGAACGAGAAGATCCTGGGGTTTTGATCACGGATAGTAATCCCCTGGAGAGAGAGAAAGGGATCACTATTCTTGCCAAGAACGTTTCAATTACCTACAAAGAAACGAAAATAAATGTTATTGACACCCCGGGACATGCGGATTTTAGTGGGGAAGTGGAAAGGGTTATGAATATGGCAGACGGATGTGTTCTTTTGGTTGACGCTGTCGATGGGCCCATGCCACAAACAAGGTATGTTTTGCAGCAGGCGATGGGGTACGGACTTAAGCCAATAGTTGTTATAAATAAAATTGACAGACCTGAAATTAGAGTACAGGAAGTCAAAAATGAGATAGACGACTTGTTTTTGGAACTGGCCATAGAGGAATCCCAGTTGGAGTACCCTGTACTTTACGCTTCCGCCCGAGACGGATATGCAGTTAGTTCTATAGAAGACGATCCGGTCGATATAACTCCGATTCTCGAGGCTATTTTGACAGAAGTTCCCGCTCCGTCCGGTTCTGTTAGTGAGCCTTTCCAGCTGCTGGTGACTGCTCTTGACTATGATGATTATGCGGGCCAAATTAGTATAGGGAAAATTTCAAGAGGCGAAATTAAACCTAAAACACAAGTTTCATTACTTGCAAATGATGGGTCCGAATCACATCATATTTTAGAATCTGTTTTAGTTTTTGAAGGCATGGGAAGAAAAAAAGTAGATCTGTCTTCTGTGGGCGATATTGTTGCGCTAACTGGTCTTGATGATGTTCATATTGGAGATACTATAGCCGATGCTTCATGCCCAGAACGGCTGCCCACTATTACAGTAGATGAACCTACTGTGAAAATGACTTTTGGAATTAACACCTCGCCTTTGATGGGAAAAGAGGGGTCGTTTTGTACTTCTAGAGAACTATTTAGACGTTTATCTCAAGAATTAAGAATTGATGTCGGACTAAGGGTTAATAAAACGGATAACCCTGATCAATTTGATGTAAGTGGGAGAGGAGAACTGCACTTATCCGTTCTGGCCGAAACTATGAGAAGAGAGGGATACGAGTTTCAGGTGTCTCAGGCTAGGCCAATAATTAAAGAAATTAATGGAAAGGTTCACGAGCCATTTGAAAATCTTTTCATTGAAACTGATTCTGAATACTATGGTGTTCTGACTGATGATCTCACTCGCCGATTAGGTGTGCTTGAGGAAGTCGTAAATGACGATGCAGGGAAGATTAGGATGAAGTTTATCGTGCCTACTAGGGGACTTATAGGATTTCGGTCTTACTTCCAAAATGCCACTAGGGGTGATGGAATTATGAATAACAGATTCTCTTCATACCAACCTTATGGTGGAGAAATACGTAGTTCATCTTATGGGTTTTTAGTAGCTTCTGAGTCGGGTGATTCAGTAACTTATGGGTTGTTGAATGCCCAGGAGAGGGGCAAAACTATAATTGGACCTGGCGTAAAGGTCTATGAGGGCATGATTGTCGGTTTGAATTCTAGATCATCAGATTTGGTGGTGAATGTTTGCAAAGAAAAAAAATTGACTAATATGAGATCTTCAACAGCTGATATTACTACCCAATTAGTCAGGCCACTTGAGTTTAGTCTTGAAGAGGCATTGGACTTGATAACAGAAGACGAACTTATTGAAATTACGCCTGATAATTTAAGGCTGAGGAAAAGTATATTGTCTGGAAATGATCGACACCGATCAGAACGCGGTGTAAAAAGAGCTAAAGCTTCTCAGTCAAAATAAATCTGAAGCGGATATCTGTTAATTGTTGAATCTAAAGTAAATGACGTCTCCGTCTTTTACAAGATAATCTTTGCCTTCCACTCTCATTTTTCCGGCCTCTTTGCATTTTTGTTCTCCACCCAAATTTACATAGTCTTCATAGGAAATAACTTCAGCTCTTATAAAGCCGTTTTCAAAATCAGTGTGAATCTCTCTAGCGGCTCTTGGAGCGGTAGATCCTGTAGGTACGGTCCAAGCTCTTGTTTCTTTGGGGCCGGCAGTAAAATATGTCATCAGATCTAGGAGTTCATATCCAGCGTTGATAAGTCTATTTAAACCCGGTTCGATCACGCCTAACTCTTTTAGGTATTCATCCTTTTCTTCATCTTCCAATTGTGCCAATTCGGATTCTATTTGTGCGGAAATTATTACGGTTCCAGCATTTTCAGCTGACGCGATTTCCGATACAGATCTGGAGTATTCGTTACCTTTGGCGGCAGAGGTCTCGTCCACATTACATACATACAGAACAGGTTTTGAAGTGAGTAATTGTAGATTACGTATAACATGTTTCTCGTGATCATTAGCATTCAGAAATCGTACAGGTTTTCCATCATAGAGAAGTTCAAGAGATTTCTTCATAACTGGAAGTAATTCTATAGATTCAGAGTCTCCTCCTCGAGCCTTTTTCTCGACATTGGAGAGTCTTTTTTCAAGGCTTTCTAGATCAGACATCATTAGTTCAGTCTCCACTATTTCTACATCTGAGACTGGATCCACATGACCGTTGACATGAGAAATATCATCGTTTTCGAAACATCGCACAACATATGCGATCGCATCCATTTCTCTAATATTGCCTAGGAATTTATTGCCGAGTCCTTCGCCTTTTGAAGCACCTGCAACAAGACCAGCTATATCTACAAAAGTCATACGTGTAGAAATTATATTTGCAGAGTTCGCGATCTGTGCTAATTCACCAAGGCGTGGATCTGGGATTGGCACTTCACCTATGTTGGGTTCGATGGTGCAAAAAGGATAGTTTTCTGCTTGGGCCTGAGCGGTCTGCGTAAGTGCGTTAAACAGCGTGGATTTTCCGACATTCGGCATGCCGACAATGCCGCATTTAAATCCCATTCATTTCTCCTTAACCCTATTTATTGAGTTCTAAACCGCACAAGAATTATATTTTACGGCATATATGGGTATAAGGGTGGGCCTAACTGAGTGTCGAGCATATCTTGGGCCATATCAACGAATTCACATAAAAGAGGCCTTGTGTCCCTTGGGTCAATTATGTCTAATCCATGTCCCATGTTTTCGCCACCCGTTGACTCTGCTGTTCTGAATGGCGATGCCATGGCGTTGAGTTTGGCCTCAATTTCTTGGCGTTTGGCTTCGGGATTATCAGACGAGGCAATATCTCTTCTGTATGCGGCAGACACTCCTCCTTCTATGTGCATGGATCCCCATTTACCTGAAGGCCAAGCGTATCTGTGGTACATTCCTCTTGTCCTGTGATGGGTTTGACCGGCAACTCCATAGGCTTGTTTCATGTAAAAACTTATCCATGGACTTTGACTTCTGCATTGTGCAACAACCATTCTGGCTCCTGCTCTAACAATTCCTTTGTTTTGGGCATCCATTCCTACCATAAACCCTGGCTCGTCCACGAAAGAGACCACTGGAAGATGAAAAGTGTCACATAGGCTCCATAATTTCATTGCCTTTTCACCTGCCGCTCCATCGGTGGATCCCCCCAATCGATTAGGATTATTAATCATTACACCTATAGGATACCCATTTACTCTTGCTAGGCCGGTAATTCTAGAACTACCGTAAAAAGGCGATATTTCAAAAAAACTGTTCCTGTCTAGAACATGCTCAAGTATTTTGTATGGATCATATCGCCTTTTAGAATCTCTAGGAATTATCGATAACAATTCTTCTTCTCTTCTGTCAACGGGGTCGTCAGTGGCAATTCTTTCTGGCTTTTTCCATACGCTGGAAGGCATGAAAGACAAAAATTTGCGAATATGCTCAAATGCTTCTTCCTCACTGTTTGCAAGGTTGTCAATAACTCCTGACTTAAAAACTTGGCTCCTGTGGTCACCTAAATCTTCTTTGGTTATTTCGTATCCAAGGGCTGCTTTTACCACTGGTGGCCCTCCGGCAAATACTTGACTAGTTCCTTTTACCATTACGTTAAAGTGACTAAGACAAGACTCGATAGCCGGCAATCCTGCAACAGATCCTAAAACCGCAGATACAACCGGTACTTCGTTTAGCAATTCGACAGCCATTGTTGTTCCGGGACCATCGGGGAGATAAGTCCTGCCAAGCTGCTCAAATGTTCGGACACTACCTCCAACGGCATCTAGTAATCTAACTAGTGGCAGGCGCCACTGTGTAGCATATTTCAAAGAACTAGGCTTACTTCCGTGTCCTCGTTCACCAGCTCCACCTCTTACCGTAAAGTCTCCTCCATCTAGAAGAACCCTCATCCCATTTATTTTGGAAATTCCTATCACTCGAGGATACGGTTTGAGATCAACCAATTCATTGTTGTCATCGTAGAGGGAACTTCCAGCTAGTGCCGACAATTCTTGAAAGCTTCCATGATCAGAGATTTGATCAATCCTTTCTCGCACTGTTAGTTTTCCATTGTTGTGTTGGCGCTTTATCCCTTCTTCGCCTCCCATACCTTTTGCTAACTCTAGGCGTTCATTAAGTTCGTCTATTTCTTTCTGCCACACCATCTTGTTCTAATTCCTTTTTATAGATATAGAATTTTTTACTAGGGTTCAAGATGATACTAGATTTTTGCTCAGAAGGTTGATCAAGAAGCTGTATATTCGAATTTATGATCATTTTTCAAAGTTTTGAATATTTAGTATCTAAAATTTCATCAATCGAAAATATCTGTATGCAGAAAATATAGTTCATGAAATTAATAACATGAAATATATTGCATAACATGATTTGCCCTACTAATATTCTTAATCTCTTGCTGCTAATCGATATTAATTACGATAATTTTTTAGGGAAGGAGATATTAAATATGGGAAATATATCTGTGAATAAATTAGGCGGAATTTCTTTAATTGTCGGACCAGTGCTTGCGTTGATTTTTTACCTGATTGGGCCTGGTGGTAGTTTGAATGGAAATATTGATCCTTCAGATGGGCAGGCTTTTGTATCAGAATTATCTAGTAACACAGCCTTTGCCGTTATTTCAGCTATTTTGGTTAGTATGGGATTAATCACTTTATTTCATGGTGTTAGTGTGATCACAAAGGAAAGTGGAGACGCCCTTACAGGTTTTGGCTTGAAGTTCATTTTGTTAGCTGTTGTCGGTTGGGTAGCATCTCAGGGGATATTCATTGCTATAGCAAACAATTCAGATGCGGGCACGGTTTATGCTGCGGCCCAAGGCGTGAGCAGTATATCTGCCATAAATGCCTCGATAGGTTTTATTGCACTTAGTCTGGGTTTGTCTAGTAGAGATTATATAAATACCATATGTGCCTACATAATCGCACTCGTTTCTTTGGTCGGTCTGATTGCGGCTGTTGTTGGGGCTTTAGACTCATCTCAGCTTCAGAATGTTGGTATCGTGGCAGGTATTTGCTACTTAATATGGACGATTTGGGCTATTTTGATCGGAAAGGATCTTATGGCCCGAGACTAGGTGTACTTTATATAAATAGGCAGCCTAGGAGATTTAAGGACCTCAATGCTACGCATTGAGGTCCTTATTGGTTCAAGTGTAAATTCTTTTATAAATTAATAGCTTCCAAATAGAAATAGCATTAGTTGCCCCAACTAGATCTGTTATTACGTCCAAAACCGAAGGAAACCTGCCAGGCACGAATATCTGATGAACTTCATCAAAGATAGCGTATA
>CAYFIW010000044.1:0-12123 GCA_964343265.1 uncultured Dehalococcoidia bacterium
TTTCCAGACACTTTTTCATCCTGAAGCAGGAGAAGCTTTGTACCCATCCCCTACCTTTATTGCTGACGGGAAAAAGATGCATATTTCCAGGGCACCACTAATTGGGGAGCACACAAAAGAATATGTCTAATGAATCTCTAGGCACAGTGACAGACACTATTCCCACGGGTGCTCTGCGTAACCTGAGAGTAATCGATCTCACACGAGTTTGGGCTGGACCCCTTGGGACTCGAGCATTGGCTGATTTTGGCGCCGAAATTATAAAGGTGAGCGACCCTAGGATTCCGTTAAGCAGGGTGGGAAAAGTTAACGACAAATTAAACAGAAATAAACTTAACATTGCTTTGCGTTTAGACAAACCTGAGGGTCGAGATGTTTTTCTGGACTTGGTTTCAATTGCCGATGTTGTTATAGAGAACTTTAGGCCGAGAGTGATGCGGAATCTAGATCTAACTTACGATAGCTTGCTTGACGTAAATCCTAATTTATTGATGTGCTCAATGCCTGGGTTTGGTCTTGATGGACCTTACTCAGAGTATCCTGCCTTTGGGTCTACAGCTGAGGCTATGGCTGGTATAAATTCGATGATCGGTTATGATCCACAAAGGCCATTACAGACAGGATTGTCATATGCGGACCCTGTCTCTGGTCTCAATCTCGTCAATACAATACTTGCATTTGCTCGAAGAAGGGGTTTAACAGGTAAGGGTAATTTCATTGATTTGGCCTTGGCTGATAGTCCCCTCGGCACTTTGGGAGAATTCTTTGTGGCAAATTCCAGGAATGGTTATATTCAGAAACCGCAAGGGAACAGACATTCTCATTATAGCCCCCACGGTGCGTTCAGATGTAAGCGGAACGATCAATGGATAGCTATTTCCATCACAAATGATTCTCAATGGAGTCGCTTTAAGCACCTTGTTAACGATCCCCGTTTAAGCCCCACTTGCTATGCAAATGTGAGCTCTCGGAAGAATAATGAAAATACCATCAATGAAATCATCGAGGAATGGACCCTGAATAAAGATGCAACACAGCTAATGGAATTGCTTCAACAAGAAGGGATACCTTCAGGGAAAGTCTCAAATAACTTAGAAGTCTTAAATGACGTTCATTTAAATGCCCGTGATTATTTTTCATACCTTACCCCGAAGGATGAAAAGGAGGAAAAATATGATGGTCAGGCAATTCCTGGAAACCAAAGAAAAAGGGAGGAATGGTTTCCAATGAAGAACCTTGGAGAAGATTCTTCTACTATCCTCCTTAAGTATCTTGGTTATTCAAACCCAAAATATCTATCTTTAATCGAGAACGAGGTTATATCCTGATGTACGGTGAAAAGTTATGCTCAAGGCTTACAAATTAAACCCTTACTTTCTCAGCATAATAACCTTCTTGGTTTTTGTAGCTTGTACCGACCCAACTCATACTGAAACGTCAGGATTGCCTACTCCAACACCCATCGATGCTAGATCCACAATAGACGGCTCTACTATCACTCAGGATAAGAGTCCATTGGCTGTTTTCGAATCACTTCCGACTCCAGTTCCTACCCCTACGCCTATTCCCTTGAATTGGGTATTGGAGAAAACCACTTCAAAAATGGATTCAGTTGACTCCTTTTCTTATTTGGGGGAAATCTCCATAACTGGTGAACCTAGTGAAACCATTCCATTTGACCAGATTACTTATTTTCTTTCCGGCGAGAGATACAGTAAGACCCAGTTATCGGAATCAATGCGTTATGAGTACGATAACATCCGTAAATCTGTCCAAACACGCTTGATATCCGCGGATTATTACCATACAGATTTCGCAAATCCATGGGTCTTGACCCAGACTTATAAAGGTTACAATGTATATGACTGGTTTGTTGATGAATCAGGCCAAGGACTCCTTCAACTACCCCTAGCGGAAGAGTCAGATCCTGTGGACCATAAGACCTATTACTATCTGGAATCCACAACAGGTACCATAGACGATTCAATCAAATCGTTGGCTGTTTTTAAAAACCTATCTCTCTCCCTGGAAACTACAACAAATTTTTCTATCAGTCTCTGGATCGATAAGGAAACCTTTTACCTTCACAGAATTTCATTGTCTTTTGACACACTGAATGCTCAGAGTGAGCTATCTAGTTATCTAGGAAATGAAAAACTCCAATATAAGATTTCAATCAGCCTGTCAGAATATGAGAAAAGGCCGATGCGAGTCGTTAAGCCTGGCTTGCCTTTTTGGCAGAATTGTTCGAAAACTTCGATGATTTTAGATTCCATCACCAATGAATTGAAATGCCTGGAGATTGCAAACAATACCACTTTGGCAAATTCGACCATCGCGATTCAACCAACTAACACCCCTACACCTTGTAGTACATGCCCTGAAATTGAACCCAAGCCTCCAACTCCTGGTGATTTCACCGTCGTTATTGAAAAAGGAGAAACGATAGAAATTCCAGTTACAGGCCCTCTATCCGGACTTTCTCCGAAAGATTTACACCCCGATTCAGAACTAGTTATTCCAATTGATTTAGTAGAAGGCACAAATAACTCTTTTGACAACGATATGAACGCAAAGCACCCACTGAACGGAAGCTATTTATACAGAGAATATGCTGACCCTGAATGTTGTGGATATCATTTAGTGTACACACATGGTGGATCGAATTACGACACAGATATATTTAACTATGAGCTCGTATTACCCAACTCTTCGAACGATGGCTGGCTTACAACTGGTTGGGGGGAAATTACAATCGGGATAACGCAACCTGCCCCTGTTGTGTCCCTGCCTGTGGAGAAAGATAGTCCTGAGTTGGATTTTAGCCCTTCAAGTCAAGATTTATACGGACACCCCACTGTGGTAGGCGATATTGAATTTATTGGTACAGAAGTATGGCCAATATGGTCTCCCGACAGTGAGTACATTTCATGGGCAGAAAATGGGGAAGTGAAACTCGTAAGATTAGCCGATCTAAATGAAATTGGTTTTTTTCATACCGATCGGATAACTCCTCCAGATATGCACGCGATTTCTGGTATAGATTGGTCTCACGATCTTATGGCATATTCAGTCAACAGTTTCAATTTTGGTAGTGGATATGATTCAGCCCGGATTCACTTTGCTCTTCCTACAGTCGATCCCAATAATTCTTCTACTTTGACAGCCGTACCGTACGGTTACTTTCAAGGAATGCCTGGAGCAGAGGATCTTGTATATAACAAAATTAGTTGGATTGATTTCGATGATTGTTATGGAACACTAATTTTCATGGCTGAAATGTATGACGAAAACAGCGATCTTTCAGCAGAATTCATTGTCGATTTACATCACAAAGTTAATGGAGAGTTTCACGAATCATATTTTCAAGAAATTCGATCAACTAAAGACTTCAACGAACAATGTTTTATTCAGCCGCAGGCCCTTAACAGCGCTAGTAATTTCGGAGAAGAAGCAGGTGGTCAGTCCCATGAATTTAAACGGGTTCTTCTATCTTTAGAGCAAGTTATCCCAGAAGCGAATCCCATAGCTAAATATTTTGAGGATGGAGATTCCGAGCCGGTTATCAATGCTGTTAAGTGGTCGCCTGACAGCGGCAGAATAATGGTTCATATGATTGCTGCAGGAGGAGACATTTTGCTGGATGGCCAAGTTTTTTCATATATCTTCACAATTATTCCCGAAGAAGGTCCAGCGGATAATTTTAAATGGCATTTGCAGCAGACTTATCCGTTTGATTTGGAAAGTGTTGGAATGAACACCCCAGTCTGGTCTCCTGATTCTTCAAAACTAGCTTTTCTGTATTTTCAAGAAGACTATCCGGGTCTTGCGGTCATCGAATTCGATGACACATCTACCTACGTTGATGGTTTTGGAACCACAAATGTTTTTGATCTCATAGATTGCGGAGCAGCTCCTCTACATGTATGCAATTCCACGGGAGGTCTTCAAGATGTAAGCTTCATTGATCTTAAATGGTCTCCAGATGGAACTGACATACTACTTATTAGCCCGAATGATTTCTCCAATGAGGATGAAGAAATACTGGGGAGTGATATTTACACTTTCAACGTGGTAGAAACATTAAGTGATTGCAAAAACTCTGCTACATTTGTTCAGCACCCAGATATCCCTTCATGGTCCTATATGGACTGCAAGGCCCATCTTGCAGATTTCCGGAACATTACAAACACTCCCTCAATACAAAAGTTTCATGCCGAATATTCCCCTGATGGTACTAAACTTATGTTTGTCGGGTTGGATACTTCCAAAATAGAAGATTCGTTTTTAGGGTTATTTGATGCAAAATATGAAATCTATGTCATGGATCTCGATAGATCTCCTATACCATGCCCAGACGATCATTCAAACTGTGAAAATTATCGCAAAGATGTGATGGAATATTTTGAGGAAATTGCATTTAGTATGGAACTTTACGAATTGGATGGGGTGCTGATAGACCCCTGTGTAAATGAAACAGACTGTAAACTTCGCCGATGGGAAGAAGACATCAAGATCAAAGTCTCTGGTGAGCCAACTAGTACGGATCTAGAGGATTTAAAGGATATTGTCGGAGAACTGAATTTACTGTTGCCAACAATGTCAATAAGTGTAGAAGATGTGGGTGCCAACATAGAGGTTTTCTTCTTAGAAACGGAGGACCATAAATCCATAATTGGGGAGACTTGGACACCAGGTAACTGGGGTTATTTTTATACTTGGTGGGAGAATTTCGTAATAAATAAAGCGGTCATTACGATTTCTAGTGATAAAGGGAACCGAGCACACTATATTAGGGAGGAATTGACGCAGGCCCTTGGTCTTTTTAATGATTCCTATAAATATCCCAATAGCATCTTCCAGCAGGAACACACAGAAACAACCATGTTCAACGAGATAGATAAATCTATTATTCGTTTGCTCTACAACCCTTTACTAGAGCCTGGTATGACAGCAGGTGAAGTACGTACAGCAATAAATATAGAATAAGTGTGAGCTGATAATCGGATCAAAATAAGGTGACCTAAATGAATGTTTACTCACATGTACTGGTGGTCAGTGGCGGTATGGACTCTGCCACCCTAGCCTACCTCTGTGTCAAAGAGGGAGGTCATCCTTATTTAATTACATTCGATTACGGGCAAAAACATAAGAAAGAAATCGAATATGCGGGACTTCTCGCCGATGACTTAAATACTCCCCATCAGGTAGTTGATATATCAAATATACAAAATCTGCTGGGAGGCTCTGCTCTCACGGACGACAATATAGAAGTACCAGAGGGACATTACGCGGCTGACAATATGGCCATTACTGTGGTACCTAATAGAAATGCAATATTCCTGACAGTTGCTTATGGGGCCGCCGTATCATTCGATTCTAAATATGTAGGGGCGGCTATGCACACCGGGGACCACACAATCTACCCTGATTGCCGGCCGGAATTTGTCGAAAGCTTCGCTAGTATGCAAAAGGTGGCAACAGAAGGAACCGGTAATCCGAAACTAGAATTATGGACACCTTTCATATCAAAAAGTAAGGCTGATATAGCCAGGATTGGGTTAGATCTTGGGATAGATTACAGCCGGACTTGGAGTTGTTACAAAGGCGACGAATTACATTGTGGGAAATGCGGAACTTGCGTCGAACGTAAAGAAGCTTTTCAATTGGTTGGAGAGACTGACCCGACTAAATACCAAATGTAATTCCGGTTTATACTACCCGGAACAATAACAACTCAGAATCCAATAGGTACACACTTTTTGAATCGTAGAACTTGGGTTAGTGCAACAGCGACGCGTAACTACGCTATGAATGATCCCCTTCTGGATTGGCTGCACTATCACGGTGAGTCCAAGGGATTCAAACCTGACACTGAGTATCCGGATTATGATGAACGAACGGACTTCAGGCTATTCATCATGAATCAAGGAAACCGCTTTGAATCTGCGGTAGCCAAGCATATTTCGGAACTGTACCCCATCTACCGAGCTAGAGAACCCCGAGAATCTGGTTCGGATGATAAGGTGTTTTTGAAAACCCTCGACGCGATGAAAGAGGGTCACCCTGTAATTTATCAAGCCGTCTTACGAGATGAGAAAAGTGAGACTTACGGTATCGCCGATTTTCTTATAAGAAGTGATATATTCGGGCAATTGTTTGACCGGTATAAAACTGATGAAACGACAAAAAATTCCGCCTCTTTACTCCATGATGAACCCTGGCACTATAGAGCTTTAGATGCGAAATTTAGCACTCTTAGGTTCTCAGCTGCAGGAAATTTACTGACGAGTGGATCCGCTTGGGCCTATATGCTGCAACTATATATCTATAACAGGGCCCTCGGGAATATGCAGGGATACACTTCCCCAAATGCGTACCTTCTCGGTCGCAAATGGTCTCAGACAGCAAGAGGCCAAACACTTAGAGGAATGAATTTTATGGACCGACTCGGGGAAGTTTCTATGGACTTTTTTTCAGATTCAAGGGGAACTCTTGAAAATGCGGTGGAAAATGCTTGTGAGTGGATAAGAACTGTCAGAAGTAACGGCCATGCATGGGAAATATATCCAGAGCCATCTGTTCCACAATTGCGCCCCAATATGAGTTCCACGGCAGACCAACCATGGCATCATGCCAAAAGTGAAATTAACCAAGAACTGAAGGATTTAACCACTTTATGGGGAGTTGGAGTTGACCGGAGAAATTCAGCGAACAGGGAAGGTATCCTAAGATGGAATCAGAGCGGCTTGAAGGCTGAAGATCTAGGAGTCAAGGCAAAAAATAGTGCAAATACTTTGCAAGCAATCCTTGATATTAACAACGCTCATCCGCAGGCCGTATTGCCACCTCAAATCGAAAACTCGGACCAAACATGGAGACATCCTCAAAAGGTGGAATTCTTTGTGGATTTTGAGACTGTATCTGATCTCAAAGACGATTTCACAAAGGTTCCTGAGAGTGGAGGCACACCCCTTATATTCATGATTGGATGCGGCCATCTAGAGAATAATAAATGGGAATGGAAGTGTTTCACTACCGATCGGTTAACGGAAGCGGCGGAAGGGGCGATAATAGATCAATGGATGGATTACATGTATGAGGTGCAAAATCGGATAGACCCGAGTGGATACACTCCCACTGTTTATCACTGGTCACATGCCGAAGTTTCAACCTTTGATTCAGCCTTTAATTCTGCTAAAAACCGCCATACCGATAAAGAGTGGCCGACCCTAAATTGGTATGACTTTCTGCAGGAGGTTATAAAGAAAGAGCCAGTGGTTGTGGAGGGAGCTTTTGGATTCGGTCTAAAAGCTATTGCAGGTTCTCTAAATAAAAAAGGACTAATAGAAACGTCATGGGATGCGGGTCCAACTGATGGATTGGGAGCTATGGTTGGGGCTTGGTGGGCGGATGATGAAGCTAATAGCAGAGGAATATCCATGAATGAAATTCCCATGGTTCAAGAAATTTCCCAATACAATGAAGTTGATTGTAAAGTCATGATGGAGATCATTGAATATCTGCGAAAAAACCATTAAAAAACAGTGTAGATTTGGGGACTACATAAATTCCTAGTAATATACCGAAAACTCATCGATGCGAAGGATCTTGTTATGACAACTCAAACCCCAACGTATAGACCGCCAGTGAGAGGTATGACACATATGGTTTCCGCTGGCCATTACCTCGCTGCTTCAGCCGGCTACAGAATCTTGGAACAAGGTGGTAATGCCATAGATGCGGGAGTAGCATCAGGTATCGTTATAAATGTAACCCTCCCGAACGCCACTAATTTCGGAGGAGTTGCACCGATAATGGTTTACATGGCGGACACTGACGAAACAAAAACTATTAGTGGATTGGGGAGATGGCCCAAAAAGACTTCTATCGATTCATTTGATAATGATATTCCGAAAGGAATCGATCGAACGATCGTTCCTTCCGCACCAGATGCTTGGTTAACCGCACTGGCTGAATATGGAACGATGTCACTTGAGCAAATTCTTCAACCTGCCCTGGAATTGGCTGAAGACGGCTTTCCCATATCTTCTACAGCGGCGAATCTTTTGAAAAAACTTTCTTCCACAGTAGACAAAGATGCTCCGGAATGGAAATCAACTTTTGATTTATTCGCTTCTGAAGGAAGAATTCTCGACGAAGGAGACATTTTAAGACAACCAGATTTGGCGAGAACATTCAGAAGATTAATAGCAGCGGAACAAGATGCAAAAAAGGAAGGACGAAAAGAGGCCATAACGGCTGCACGCGATTTTTTCTACAAAGGAGATATCGCAAAGGAAATAGTCGAATACAGTGACAGTCTCGGCGGCCTTTTATCTCTCTCGGACATGGCTGAATTTCACGTAGAAATCGAAAATCCAACTGTGGCTAATTACAAAGATTACGAAATATTAACTTGTGGACCATGGTCCCAAGGTCCTGTCACCGCTCAAGTGTTACAAATTTTGGAAAACGATGATATATCTACCATCCCACAAAATACTCCGGATTATATTCATTTGCTGTCACAAGCATTTAACTTGGCCTTTGCTGATCGGCATGAATTTTATGGAGATCCAGATTTTATCGACGTTCCGATTGTTGGGCTCTTATCCAAGGAGTATACGACGGCACAAAGAGACCGAATTTCGATGCAAAACGCTTTTACTGAAATGCCAGATCCTGGTAATCCATGGATATATGAGGGTAGAAATGGCCAAAACACCTTAAAACACCCAGATATCAACAGAGACAGATTGGAACAAGATACCTCTTATACATGTGTCGTAGATAAATGGGGCAATTCCTTCTCGGCGACACCCAGTGATGCGGTATTTGGTTCTCCTATAGTACCTAGTTTAGGTTTGATGATATCCTCTCGTGGTACTCAAAGCTGGCTTGATCCTGATCATCCTTCCTCAGTGGCTCCATGGAAGAGACCTAGGTTGACTCCAAATCCGGCAATGGCTTTTAAAAACGGAAGGCTGTTTATGCCATTTGGCACCCCCGGTGGTGATGCACAGTGTCCCGCAATGGTTCAAACATTCTTGAACGTTGTTGAATTCGGCATGAACCCGCAGGCAGCGATAGAGGCTCCGCGTTTCGTCCCGTGGAATTTCCCTAATTCGTTTTGGCCCCATGCCTATCACCCGGGATTAATTCATTTGGAAGGACGAATCTCTAGAGAGGTAGGTCAAAATCTATCTACTAGAGGCCACAAGGTCGAGTTCATTGATGATTGGTCCCCCAGTACCGGCGCAATGTCATGCATACTCGTAGATCAAGAAACCGGATCCTTAAGCGCTGGTGCAGATCCTAGAAGGGATGCTTACGCTATTGGTAGGTAATTTCAATTCGGTGGGCGATAACGACCATATGGGCCTGCTAACAGGGCTAAAGGTTTTAGAGATAGGGGAACATGTATCCGCGCCTTATGCTGCTGCTAATTTCGTTAGGTTAGGTGCTGAAGTCGTCAAAATAGAGCCACCTCGAGGGGACATATCAAGGAAACATGGACCCTACCCTAATAATATTCCAGACATGGAACAGAGCGCTTTATTTCTAGCTCATAATCATGGAAAAAAAAGTGTTTTATTGGATCTGAACACTTCAGCTGGACAAAGTCATCTTAAGGCTATGATCCCTCATTTCGACCTCGTTGTGGAGAACCAAAAACTTGGTTTCTTTGACGCCCGTTCTTTAGGGTTCAGTGAAATGAATAGGATTAATCCTTCCATTATTTGGATATCAATATTGCCATTTGGTGAAATAGGTCCTTATTCAAATTATCTTGCTGATGATTTAATACTGTTTCACATGAGCGGAAACGCACATGGCATGATTGGTCCTGTGGAAAACCCGAACCTAGAACCTCCGATAAGAGCGGGGGGGTATCAATCACATATGGTGGCCGGATTAACCGCTTCTACGGCTGCAATGATTGCTAACTATAGAAGACTGAATACCGGTGAAGGATGCAGGATAGTCGTTTCCGAATTGAACTCCATGATAACTATGGCAATTAGTGGAATCGCCAATACTGCGTTCGGCCACCCACCCCCTACCCGACAACTCTCCAAGGTTGAAGGATCCTCAATAGGAGGTATGGTTTCGGCTATAGGTGGCGTCTTAAAATGTAATGATGGGTATGTAGCGATTTCTCCACGAGAGGATGCTCAATGGGAACGTTGGCTAGATATATTAGGCCATCCTGATTGGTCAAAGGAGGAAAAGTTCCTCTCCAGAGAAGGGAGACAAAACAATGTTTCCGAATTGTGGGACCTACTTACAGAATGGTCTTCTCGCAAGTCAAAATTTGATATTGCTAAGTGGGGACAGGAAAAACGGATACCTTGTTTTCCTGTAAATACTATTCAAGATTTATTGGTAGATAAACACTTAGAGGCTCGAGAATTTTTCGTAGAAATAAAGCATACTCAAAGTGGTAGCCTATTGCACCCTGGGTTGCCATATAAATTGAATAATGCAGATTTACCCAAAGGCATGATTTCGGCTCCTACACTAGGGGAACACACAGAAGAGATTTTTGAACGGTATGTCAGAAATGAATAATCTACCCCTATCAGGTCTACGTATATTGGATTTCAGTTGGATTATTGCAGGCCCAACAGCAGCAAGGCATCTCGCTTTAATGGGTGCAGAGGTTATAAAAATTGGTAGCTCAAGAAGACCAGATCCATCTTCTAGAGGAGCTCCTTTCCAAGTTTACAATCAATCCAAAGAGTATTGTGCCCTTAACTTATCGACTCAAGAGGGGTTGAACATCGCCAAAGAACTCGTCTCTACCAGTGATGTTGTAATAGAAAATTTTGCGGCAGGGGTGTTTGAAAGAATCGGTTTAGATTATGTGACCCTTAAAAATATACGTCCCGATGTCATTATGGTTTCTTCAGCCGGAACTGGGCACACTGGGCCTGATAAAGACTATGTTGCTTACGGGAGCCTGCTGCAACACTACACTGGGTGGAACACAATTTCCGGTAATGGTGATGGTGAACCCATTAAGGGGGGGCTCTGGGCTGATCCATGGGTTGGGATGGAGCTGGCTATGATCACTGTTGCGGCAATAAACCATAGGATGGCGACAGGCAAAGGACAGTATATTGATTTTTCAATGGCAGAGTCTCTCACAGCGTCAATTCCTACAGGTCTATTGGAATATCAGATGACAAACTCTCTGCCTGTTCCGAATGGGAATGAGGATCCCATTAACTCACCCCATGGTCTCTATAAGTGCCAAGGCGACGATGAATGGATTGCGATTAGCATACAAAATACCACTCAGTGGCAAAATTTATGTATAACTATAGGGAAAAAAGAAATGTCGCTTGATTGCAGGTTTGCATCTCCACAACAGCGGAGGGATAACATTTCTGAAATAGATTCCCTAATAACAGAGTTCACTTCAGGGTTAACCCCTCACAAGGCGATGGAAATTCTTCAGGCTAACGGAATACCCTCCGGCCCTTCAATTAATATAGCTCAAGTCTATGAGGATCCCCATACGACCGACTCGGGCTATCTCACCCCTCGAATTTATCCAGATGGGGTTACAAGATTAATGCCAGGGATGCCATGGACATCCAACATAGAGAACTCAATTCATCAGGAGGCCGCTCCTGACATTGGGGACAGCAACCTTCGAATTTATAAAGATTTGATGGGAATCTCATCTGAAGACTATGAAACCTATCTAGAAAACCAAATAATTTATTAGGAGAATCCGAAAATGGCGGTAGATTACATAAGAAGAGACGGAATCGGGTACGTGACCATTAACAATCCATCTAAGGCCAACATATTAGATAGGCAAACTTCCAATGATATTAGTGAAATTTGGAAAGATATATGGGAAGACCCAGACGTTAGAGCTGTTATATTGACCGGTACTGGTGATCGGCATTTCTGCGCTGGCCATAACCTCGATTCACGGCCTGATATAACAGCTGAAGAAAGAGAAAGGATAAGAGCGGAAAATATATTCTGGCCTCTTGCAGGAACTGTTAACGGAGCACGGATTGGTGCCGATGGAAGATTGGGAGATCATTACCCACAGATCTGGAAACCAGTTATTGGAGCCATAAATGGCTGGGCTGCTGG
>CAYFIW010000045.1:0-12047 GCA_964343265.1 uncultured Dehalococcoidia bacterium
CAAAACGATAGCACAGGGATAGCGACCTCACAATATCAAGACAGAGCTTTGGTTGGCTATTTTATATATTATTAATTTCTACATAAGGATTTCCCACTCAATTATTAATCGAAAGAATTTTCGGGTACCGCTATTCGTTGACGCGATATTTGATAGAGTGGTAAAATCGTGCGCCTGCGTGGCGATATTTCAGTGTTGCCACTAAGGAACTGAATAACGATGCTTTGAGTGGGAGTATTAGTCGGAGGAGACAGCATACAGAGAAACCAAGGTTTGCTGAGACTTGGTTGCTGAATGAAACGGTGAACTCGCCCAGGAGCACATTTTCTAAAGCTTTTTTACGTCTAGGGAAATGCGGTAGCTACGTTATAGCTAATGAGCGGTCTCCATTAAGGATATAATCACTTGGAGGCAACGTGGGTGGTACCACGGGATCTCTGTTTCCCGTCCCATATATTGGGCGGGATTTTTGTTTTTGGAAATAAATTGACTTACATATTTTAGTTGGGGTGACACAGATGAAAATGAAAGGGGCACAAATCGTATGTGAAAGTCTTCTACGAGAGGGCTGCAACGTTGTGTTTGGAATACCAGGAGGAGCGATCCTACCCCTTTACCAGACGCTGCCGGAGTTTCCAGATCTTCGGCATATATTAGTTCGGCATGAACAAGGCGCTTCCCATGCTGCAGATGGATATGCCAGAGTCACCGGGCGTCCGGGTGTCGCATTCGCCACATCTGGTCCAGGTGCCACTAACCTTGTGACTGGTATAGCTTCTGCTCAAATGGATTCGGTACCAATGGTAATAGTAACTGGACAAGTGGCAACTTCCGTCATAGGCTCCGATGCGTTTCAAGAGACAGATATTACGGGTATCACGTTGCCCATTACCAAACATAATTTTCTTGTTATGGATGCATCGGAGATTTCGCAAGTGATTAAAGATGCCTTTTATATAGCCAACACTGGAAGGCCTGGGCCGGTTCTGGTGGATATTCCAAGGGATATATTCCTTCAACAAGTGGAATATAAAGTTCCAACTGAAATCGATCTCCCGGGTTATTCACCAACAGTTAGTGGTAACACTAAACAAATAAAGAGGGCGGCGGAATTAATAAAGAATGCCAAGAGACCGGTCATTTTGGCTGGACACGGTGTACTAATATCTCAAGCATATTCTGAGCTCAAAGCCTTGGCTGAGAGTGCACAGATTCCAGTTATAACGACTCTTCTTGGGATTAGTTGTTTCCCAGAAGACCATGTGTTATCAGCGGGTTGGCCAGGAATGCATGGCTTGGCGTATTCTAGTTTGGCGATTGATGAGTCCGATTTATTGATCGCTCTAGGGATGAGATTTGATGACCGGATCACTGGTAATCCCAGCAAATTCTCAACTAATTCTAAGAAAATTCACGTGGATATAGATCCCTCTGAAATAGGGAAGAATATAGATGTTGATGTGCCTATAGTTGGGGATGTCAAAGAAGTCCTCTTATCACTTAACGAGTTGGTTGACCCTAAGACACACCCCGATTGGATAAAAAGAATAGAACAACTTAAAAAGGAACATCCTTCACTAGATCTACCTAAGACAGGAAAATTGCTCGCAAGGCAAGTTATTAGAGATATTTCTGAGATTACTGACGGGAGGGCGATTGTTGTTACAGGTGTTGGACAACACCAAATGTGGGCTGCTCAGCACTACACATTTAAGGAGCCCTGTTCACTGATAACTTCTGGTGGGTCCGGAACAATGGGATTTGAGGTTCCAGCTGCTATGGGAGCTCAGGTAGCAAAACCAGACAGTACAGTTTGGTCGATCGCCGGAGACGGTGGTTTCCAGATGACTATGAGTGAGTTAGCCACCATAGCAGAAAATAATCTTCCGGTGAAATTCGCTATTCTAAATAATGGATTTTTAGGAATGGTCAGGCAGTGGCAGGAGATTTTTTACGAGAGCTCGTATGTTTCAACTGCCTATACAGGCAATCCTGATTTTGTGAAACTAGCAGAGGCTTTCAACATCAAGGGCATTCGGGTCAGTGACAAAGCCCAAGTTAAATCAGCTATTCAAGAGGCCATGGATCATGATGGTCCAGTCTTGATAGATTTCATAGTAGAACAGGAAGAAAATGTTTACCCTATGATCCCTTCTGGTATGACAGTTGCAGATATTATCGAAGAGCCACTTAATGAGAGAGTAAGAGTATGACCCAGCCCATTGAACGTCACACTGTCACAGCGCTCGTTGAAGATCGTCCTGGAGTTCTCAACCGGATCTCGAGCATGTTTAGAAGGAGGGGTTACAACATATCCAGCTTGGCTGTTGGACAAAGCGAAACTGAAGGGTTATCTAGAATGACTTTTGTTGTTGAGGGAGATCCTGACACGGTAGAGATGGTTTCGAAGAATCTACACAAATTAGTCGAGGTTATAAAAGTTGTAAACATATCCCAAGATAATGTCGTGTCAAGAGAATTGGCTTTAGTGAGGGTGGAATCTGATTCTGCATCGAGAAGTGAAATCATGCAGATAGTAGATATATTCAGAGCGAAAATTGTTGATGTTTCAGAAAGCACATTAATAATTGAGGTAACAGGAGATGAAGACAAGGTGGATTCTCTGGTGGATCTACTTTGTATATTTGGAGTAAAAGAAGTAATGCGTACCGGTACTATAGCTATGAGTAGGGGAGTGTCTTTTGAGCAAGATGACAAAAGGCAAAAATCTGTAAGTAATACCTGACGGTACATGTATAAGTTTAATCTAATTTAGGAGTTTGATAAAAATGCCAGCAAAGATGTATTACGAAACGGATGTGGATATGTCACTTTTAGATGACAAAAAAATTGGGATTATTGGTTATGGTAGCCAAGGGCATGCGCACGCATTAAATTTAAAAGATTCAGGCTTACAGGTATCGGTGGGACTTTACGAGGGAAGTCAGAGTTGGGCTAAGGCAGAAGAAGATGGCCTTAAAGTTGGTACAGTAGCTAATATCTGCGAGGAATCCGATGTGATAATGCTGTTAATACCTGACCATATACAGGCTCAAGTGTATAGAGATTCAGTATTGCCTCATTTACTTCCAGGAAAAACATTGATGTTTGCTCATGGATTTAATATTCATTACGATGCGATCGTACCACCAGAAAATGTGGATGTGACAATGGTTGCTCCGAAAGCGCCAGGTCATAGAATGAGGGAGGTATATACAAAAGAATCAGGAGTACCAGGTTTGCTGGCGGTTCATCAAGACTCTTCTGGAAATGCGCACGGTATTGGTCTAGCTTATGCAAGAGGAATAGGTTGTACAAGGGCGGGGGTTCTTGATACAACATTTAAAGAAGAAACTGAGACAGATTTGTTTGGGGAACAAGCAGTTCTGTGTGGTGGTGTAGCTGAGCTTGTAAAAGCGGCTTTTGAAACTCTTGTTGAGGCTGGTTATCAGCCAGAGTCAGCTTATTTTGAATGTATGCATGAACTCAAACTTATTGTTGATTTGTTCTACCAAGGTGGAATGGAATACATGAGGTATTCAGTTAGCGATACTGCTGAATACGGGGATTACACCAGAGGCCCCGTCGTGGTTGACGATAGCGTTAAAGAAAATATGAAGAAAGTGCTAGATCAGATACAAGATGGTACTTTCGCAAGAGAATGGATTACGGAAAATGATGAGGGTAGGCCGACGTTTAATAGGTTGAGAGAGGAAAATGCAGGTCATCCTATTGAGAAAGTGGGTAAAGAATTAAGGTCCATGATGTCTTTCCTTACTGATTCTGATTAACCTGAAGTTTTAGACATTGATCATAGGTGGTTGTTATGTCTGATATTAACTTAAAAGATGATATTTGTATGAGGAATGAACACGCAGTTCGCTTAAGTGGTTTGGTCTTGGCAGGGCTGAACCCAGCGGACTGCGTTGTCCTGTGAAGATTTGGGATAGACGGATATTTTTAACCGAGACACTGTTTGGAGGTTCCAATGTCACAGGAAAAGGTAATAATTTTTGATACAACATTAAGAGATGGCGAACAATCGGCTGGGATTGGATTGACTACGCAAGAAAAATTAGAGATTGCCCAGCAGTTAGAAAGGCTAGGAGTCGATGTTATTGAAGCTGGATTTGCCGCCAGTTCTCCTGGAGATTTAGAAGCAGTTCAAACGATTGCTGCACAAGTTAGGGAACCCATCATAACTTCCTTGGCTCGCTGTTATATACCTGATGTGGATGCGGCATGGGAAGGTGTCAAAGGGGCAGCTAAGCCACGGATTCATGTTTTTATTTCCAGTTCTGATAATCACATAATGAATCTACTTCGAAAAAATCCCGAAGATGTAATGGAAACGGCTGTAGCGTCAGTTGCAAGGGCGAAAACTTATTGTGACGACGTGGAATTTTCACCTATGGATGCAACCCGGACCGATCCTGAGTACCTGTTTAAGATGCTTGAATCTGTGATAGATGCTGGGGCCAACACAGTGAACATTGCCGATACGGTGGGCTACACGATTCCCTCTGAATTCGCACAGCGTATCGAGGATATAAAGGAAAATGTGCCGAATATTGATAAAGCTGTTATTAGTGTGCATTGCCATAATGATCTGGGTTTATCAGTCGCAAATAGTCTTGCTGCAGTCAAGGCTGGTGTGAGGCAAGTTGAGGGGTGTATCAACGGTTTAGGAGAGCGTGCAGGAAATGCTTCTCTAGAAGAAATCATTATGGCTTTAGAGACCAGAGATGACTTGTTTGAGGTGTCTACGAGTATAGATACTACCCAGATATATAGGACAAGCCGTCTTGTTAGCGATATAACCGGATTCCCGGTACAACCCAACAAGGCTATTGTTGGAGCTAATGCATTTAGACACGCCTCTGGTATTCATCAGGATGGAGTCATTAAAGATAGGAGTACTTACGAGATAATTGATCCTAAAACTGTAGGTTGGCCTAGCAACTCACTAGTTCTGGGCAAACTAAGTGGCAGGGCAGGTTTGAGATCTCGCTTAGAAGAGCTAGGGTACCATCTTGATCAGGAAGAACTTAACGAGGTTTTCGAGGCCTTTAAGTCGCTGGCAGATAGAAAGAGAGAGGTTACGGATCAAGATCTGGAATCACTTATGTCAACTACCCGAAGGACAGCAGATGTCCCCACCATTTATGAACTACTGCATGTACAAGTCTCTACTGGCGATCATGAAGTTCCAACAGCAACAGTAAAAATTAATTCTCCCACTGGGGAGGAGATTGTTGACGCTGCTACTGGAACCGGGCCTGTTGACGCGGTATATCAAGCTATCAATAGGGTGATAGGGGTTGAAAATAGACTAACAGAATTTAGAGTCGATGCTGTTACGGAAGGTATCGATTCGCTTGGGGATGTCACTATTCGTATCGAGAGCAATTCAGATGTGTATGTTGGCAGGGGTAGTGACACGGACATAATAGTAGCGAGTGCTAAAGCGTATATGAACGCCCTTAATAGAGCTCTCTCCGTTATCGAGGACTGAACTAAAATTAGTTCTATAAATTGAAATCCTAGTATCAAAGAAGATTAGATGAATAATATAAATGGAGTTTTTAATGTCTCCTAAGACGATGTTTGAAAAAATTTGGGATGCGCACGTAGTTAAAGAAGAGACTGGCAAACCGAGCGTGCTTTATGTCGACCTGCATTTAGTTCATGAAGTTACTTCTCCACAAGCTTTTGACGGCTTGCGAATGGCGGGTAGGGAAGTTAGAAGAAAGGATCTTACGGTAGCAGTTGCCGATCACAATACCCCTACGTGGGATTTAAGCCTTCCTATTACTGATCCTATTGCCCAGCAACAGTTGGACGCTTTATCAAAAAATTGTGAAGACTTCGGTATAACTTTGCATGACAGATTTAGCCCGATGCAAGGTATAGTCCACGTTATCGGACCTGAACAAGGACATACGCAACCAGGGAAAATTATCGTCTGTGGAGATAGCCACACTTCTACTCATGGGGCTTTCGGCGCTTTTGCAATGGGTATAGGCACATCTGAAGTAGAGCATGTATTGGCAACTCAGACCTTGAGACAGTTTAAACCCAAAACCATGGAGGTTAGGGTCAACGGGGATTTACCTGATGGAGTTACCGCTAAAGATATTATCCTTGCGATTATAGGGAAAATAGGTACGGCGGGAGCGACTGGATATGTTATTGAGTACACGGGAAGAGCTATTCAATCTCTTTCTATGGAAGGCCGTATGACTGTTTGCAACATGAGTATTGAGGCTGGCGCGAGGGCCGGTATGGTGGCCCCAGACAAGACCACGTATGAATATATGCAGGGTCGAGAATTTGTTCCGCATGGAAGTGATTTTGATGCTGCTGTAGTGGAATGGGAGAAGCTCTCAACCGACGTAGGAGCAACCTATGACAAGGTTATTGAAATAGAGGCCTCTGAATTGGAACCATATGTCAGTTGGGGAACAAATCCCGGTATGGTTGTTCCCGTAACTGCCACAGTACCTGATCCAAATGATTTTGAGGACGAAGGTGACAAGGAATCGGTTCAAAGAGCCTTGGAATATATGGACTTGAATCCTGGTATGAAGATCGAAGACATATCTATTGACAGGGTTTTTATAGGTTCATGTACGAATTCACGTATAGAAGATTTAAGATCAGCCGCTAAGATTGCTGAAGGGAACCAAGTAAACAAAAATGTATATGCTATGGTTGTTCCTGGATCCAACGCGGTTAAGAGACAGGCAGAGGACGAGGGGTTGGATAAGGTATTTATTGAAGCAGGGTTTGATTGGAGGGAAGCTGGTTGTTCGATGTGTCTGGGTATGAATCCTGATATTTTGCAGCCAGGAGAACGGTGTGCGTCTACATCTAACAGGAATTTTGAAGGTAGGCAGGGAAAGGGTGGAAGAACTCATCTTGTGAGTCCGGAAATGGCAGCCGCAGCCGCTCTTGAGGGACATTTCGTAGATATAAGATACTGGGATTAATTTTGAGGACAAATTATGGAACCGTTTAGAATGCTTAATGGGGGGGTCGCACCTCTCAATCGAGTCAATGTTGATACTGACCAAATTATACCTAAACAGTTTTTGAAGAGAGTGGAAAGAACTGGATTTGGACAATTTTTATTCAATGATTGGCGTTATACTGAGGACGGGTCTGAAAATCCCGACTTTGTACTAAACAGACAAACGTATAAAGATGCAACTATTTTAGTTAGTGGAAGAAATTTTGGGTGTGGTTCTTCACGGGAGCATGCCCCATGGGCGCTTCAGGACTTCGGGATAAGATGCATAATAGCTCCAAGTTTTGCTGATATATTTTTTGGAAATTGCTTTCAAAATGGGATATTGCCTGTGGTATTACCGGAGGAAATTGTTAGTCAACTAATTGATAATTCAGAGAAAGATCCTGATTATAAAATCACTATTGATTTAGAATCGCAAAAGGTTTGGGACATAAATGAAGAGGTTGTTGCAGACTTTGACATTGAGCCCTTTAGAAGGCACTGTCTATTAAATGGCTTGGATGATATTGGGCTAACTCTTGAAGACGAAGGCGACATATCACAGTTTGAATCTAATCGTTCAAAGTTTGGTGGGGTTATTAAGAATAACGTCTAGTAGAATGAGTTTATGTAATTCCTTGGTAGCTACTAAATACTGACGGTTAGAAAAGCTAACCTGTATTGATCATTACATCTCTTGACTTGGATCCATCACTTGGACCCACTATGCCCATATCTTCTAGTTCATCCATTAGTCTGGCGGCCCTAGGGTACCCTATCCTCAATCGTCTTTGAAGCAGCGATGTTGACAACTTACTATGTCTCTGAGCTAGTTCGATCGCTCTGTCTGTTAAATTGTCTCTCCCCATTGGAGTGGAAGATCCATGCTGCAAGGAATCGTTATCTTGAGATTCAGGATCACTGACTGTGTGAAGGTCGACTTGAGGTTTCATAGACCAAGGAGTATCTTTCCAGTGGTTTACAATCTTGCCGATTTCATCATCAGATATGTATACGCTTTGTACCCTTACCGGTCTGGTCCCATCTATAGGCTGGTATAACATGTCTCCCCTGCCAAGCAGGCGCTCTGCACCAGTAGTGTCTAAAATGGTGCGTGAGTCCAC
The DNA here is from genome assembly GCA_964343265.1 of uncultured Dehalococcoidia bacterium. Lineage (GTDB taxonomy): Bacteria > Chloroflexota > Dehalococcoidia > Lucifugimonadales > UBA826 > CAYFIW01. Next base: position 8,137 of record CAYFIW010000045.1, read on the forward strand.
CTGAGAGGTGACTCCAAAACTAATTCGGCTTGGGAAATTTGCTTTAATAAGTCCCGTTATTACATCAACTGAAGGTCTTTGTGTGGCTATTATGAGATGTATTCCAGTGGCTCTGCCAAGTTGTGCTAATCGACATATCGATTGTTCCACGTCAAAAGCCGCAGTCATCATCAAATCTGCTAATTCGTCAATTGCCACTACAAGGTAAGGCATTTTTGATGCAGGGTTATTCTTGTTGTAAGTTTCGATGTTTCTTACACCTATCTCTTCCATGGTCCGGTACCGATCCATCATTTCTCTAATCAACCCTTTGAGGAGGTTTACTACTCTGTCAGTCTCTACAACGACGGGTGTAATGAGATGAGGTATTCCATTGTAGGGTGTTAGCTCTACTCTTTTAGGATCTATGAGCAACATCTGTAATTCTGACGGTGTTCGTTCCATTATCAAGCAAGAGATGATCGCATTCATGCATACACTTTTGCCGCTTCCTGTCGCTCCAGCAATTAATAAATGGGGCATCCTTGCTAGGTCGAATACCACTTCATCACCATCTGATCCTCTACCGAGGGCTACAGGTAAAGGTGACTTTGTCTTTATAGTTCCGTATGTCTTACTTCCCATTACTCTCTTAAGAGAAACTATGCTTGGATTAGGGTTTGGTACCTCTATACCTAATAGGGATTCCCCCATAACAGGGGTTTCAATTCTCAGACTTGGTGTTTTCAGAGCCAGGGAAAGATCTTTTTCTCGTCTTAGTATGTTGTCTACGCTTATTCTAGTTTTGTCTTCTTCCTGAGCGATAATTTGCTTACCATTTTTATCTAGTTTAGGATTTCCTTTCTCATCCTTTACCCTTATTCTTTTATATTTTCTAACCCATCCAGGTTCTATTCCATACATAGTTACTGTAGGACCTGGACGAACCTTTTCTACTTCCACTTCTATTCTGTATTCAGCAAAAGTAGTCTTAATTATGTCGGAAGTTTTCTTGATATCTTCGCGGCTTATACCCCCTTCGTCTGAGTCAGTTAAAATATCTAGACTAGGGAGAGACCATCTTTTGGACAGTGGAATTGAGGCTGTCTCTGTTACTCCTGAGGATTTTTCAGGAATATCATCCTCATTTGTTATGTTGGTGGAAGTTGTATTTATTGCATCGGACTCACCGTAAATAGCATCGGATTTAGTCCAAAACTTATTAAATTTGGTTCCGTCTCTCTCTAATATGTTTTTTCCCTTAGGGTTAAAACTTCCTTCTATATTTTCTTCTGTTTTTGAATAATCACGTTTTACTATAGGTCCTTCACCTGATTTAATCTCTGGTACGAAATAACCGAGTCTTTCGGCACTCTCAGACCAAGAGACATCCTTGTCTGAGAGAGATATGTCGCCTTCTAATACTTCCAGTTCAACATCCATTCCTTCAAGACTGCCAATGATTTCACTTTCTCTAATGTGTGGAGTCAATATTTCAGGAGGTATGGTTGGTTCATCATTTTGAATTGGTGAAGTGAGGACTTTTGGAGACTCAGATTTTACATAAAGTCTGGATAAAGCTCTTGATGTTGCAAATAACCCTAGGTATAACGATACAGTCCCAAATTTGAGAAGCTCTATTATTTCTATGGCTGTCTTGGGCCTATAAACAATAAGAGAGGACAATAAGATACAGATGATCCTAATGATACCTTGTACAAAACCTTGTCCTGCAATTGCGCTGCTTATTTTGCCCCCCATGGGATTTTGATATGACGCTGAAGTCCATCCTGGGAATCCTTCGCCGGGGGTGTAGAAAGAAAATAATCCCCAGATACCTATGAATAATCCCACAAATGAAATCAGATTTTTCTTATTTTGACGTATGTAGATTCGGGCCCGGTATGAGTAAAAAGGTGTAGCTAAAAAGCCTACTGCTATAATCGATAGGACGATTCCAACTCCGAACCATAGAAGAATCAATTCCGTTTTGGTTGCGACAAAATCCAAAACTGTGTTTTGGTTAAAATATCCCCAGATTACGATGCCCGCCAGCACAATACCGGTTATTGAGGTAACCAATAATTTCCACGTTATTACAAATGCAGGAACGTTGATGGATGAGGCTGTCGGCCGTGTTGTAGGTCTTTTCTTGACCATGTCGAAATAAATTGGAGGTGTGATCTAGAATTCTTTTCCACACTTATATATTACTTATATCAGTTTTAGCAGAGTCATAATCACAGGCCTCTTTTCTGTCTCCTTGTAAATATTTTCTGATACCAAATCAGAAATGTTTTTTTCTATCTCAGTAAAATCTAGTACGCCTAGCCATTTTTCTTCTAGGGCAGTCTGGACCATTTTTATAGACGATTTTAGTATTGGTTCATTTTCGTTGCTCTCTTGGAATCCTCTCGAATCATAAAGGATTGGCCCTTCTATAGTATTGTCCACCTTACTTATATTAGCTGTAATAGTTACAACTCCTCCCGACATTAAATCCATCCGTTCTTTCATCAAGTTACCTTGAGAATTCATGGAATTTCTACCTTCCATGTAGATTGTTCCCGATTCTACGCTATCAACGATTTCCGCTGAACCATGACTTATTTCCAATACATCCCCGTCTTCAAGTACAAATGTGTTTTTAGGTGGCCTTCCAAGATCGTTGGATATTTTGGCGTGAGCTAAAAGGTGCCGGTATTCCCCATGAATTGGTATAAAATACTTTGGGTTAGTCACTTCCAACATTAGTTTCAATTCTTCTTTACTGGCGTGGCCGTGGACGTGAACTTTGGAAATGCGATTATAGATTACGTTTGCTCCCTTTCTAAACAAATTATCTATGATTTTCGATACAGAGGTTTCGTTTCCAGGAATAGGAGATGAACTCAAAACGATTGTGTCGTCAGGTTTCACGCTGAGCTGTTGATGATTCCCCTTTGAAATTCTAGACATGACAGAGGATGGTTCTCCCTGGCTTCCGGTTGCAATAATAACTACTTTATTGTCTGGTAACTTGGCTGATTGGCGTATAGGAATCAACACGTTTCCTGGGTCAGTAATGTAGCCCATTCTTAAAGACATTTTGACATTGTTGTTCATACTTCTTCCAACAACGGAGACTTTTTTACCTTGCGAGAAGGCTGCATCGATAATTTGTTGAACTCTAGAAATTAGAGATGCAAAGGTCGCTATTAAAACCCTTCCTTTTGAATTGCGAATTATTTCTCGTAAAGCTGTGCCGACCACAATTTCCGATTCGGAATGGCCTTCCATTTCTGCATAGGTTGAGTCTGACATGAGCAAAAGTATGCCTTTGTCAGCCATATTGGACAGATATGAAAAATCGGTCGCGAATCCATCTTGGGGAGTGTGATCAACTTTGAAATCCCCCGTATGAATTAAAGTTCCCAACTCTGTGCTTATAGCTATTCCCATTGAATCAGGTATTGAATGGCACACTCTAAAAAATGTTATTTCAAATTTTCCCAAAAAAAATGGAATTTCGGGATCAATTATATTAAGTGTTGATTCTTTCAATAAGCCGTGAGATTTTAATTTAGAAGATATCAAAGAATTCGTTAAATTTGAGGAGTATATTGGGACATTAACTCGCGATATAACATAAGGAATAGCGCCTATATGATCTTCGTGACCATGAGTTATCAGGATGCCTTTAACCTTATCTAAGTTTTTTTCTAGGTATGTGATATCTGGCACACCGAAATCTGCCTTGAGAATATCCTTGTCTGGGAAAATTAGGCCGGCGTCAATCACCACTATTTCTCCAGACATTTCTATGGCCATCATATTTTGACCAAATTCACCTAGTCCACCGAGAGGGATTACTTTAAGCGAACTTCTTAAATAGTTGCCGTATGGCGTTGTCAATCGAACAGTCCTAATTGTCTTTCTTTTACAATTTCTGA
>CAYFIW010000046.1:0-11297 GCA_964343265.1 uncultured Dehalococcoidia bacterium
AAGGTGGAAACACCATACTCTATATTCCCGTATATTCCCCATGGTCTACCGTCATTTATGGAATTTCTCTTAGTACGAACAAAATCCCAAAACCCGACATCCGTTGTCGTTGAAGTAATCAATGTTCCTGGTGAAGAGGAATACAAAGGAAGGAAATCGCGATATTGGCGCACATATTGCCACCCTGATTCAGCATCTCCGACAGCAACTGTGGGATACAACCATTCTTTCTCAAATCCATAGGACTTATATAGATCCCAATCTTGCCAAGGACCTTTCTGCGCAGTCTGGTCAATGACTTTCCACAGAGGTTCTCCATCAGTCGGTGTTACACCTAGGGCATCAGGATTATCTGGGTCAGTTACCCACAATGGCAGTTCTGGCCTGTCCGGATCTTTCCCATCGTATTTTGACGGGGAATCAGCACCAAACCGTCCGGGCATATGTTGCATATCATATATTCTGCCTTCATCTGGATAAATATAACGCTTGCCCTCTATCGTTGCTTCCATAATCCTTCCGGATGGGTAGAAATGTATATGGTTAGAAGTATCTTCTGCCCAATTACCTTCATGGTCTTTATACGTTTTGTAATAATATACAGGGCTACCGAGCCCCCCATTACCGCCGGATCTGTAAACACCGTCGTAATAGATGTTTCCCCAATCACCACTGTCATATTCCCTCATACCACATCCGGTCTCTGGATCGATGTCCGATATTCCTTTTCCGACATATCCAGTGGACCGTACTTTATTGTGATAAGTAAAAGTATATGAACCGGTTTCACCTGCATTATCCCCAACTCTCACATAGTAGGTACCATTTTGGGGAAGCTCAATAAAACTATGAGACCAATTCGATACTGTTGCACGGGTCGTATCAACAACTCCTACCCCTGAGAGAAGAGTCTCATAGTCTGGAGTGAACACCTCTAATTTAGGAGTAAGTTTACTACCTGATACAGGAACGGCGGTGAAAGCAAATGATTCCCCTTTCTCACCTTCAAAGGCATAAACATGTTTTTGGCCAGTCAGTGATATTTCTTCATTTATCGCCTGTCCAAATTCTATGGACCCTTTAGGAACACCAACGATCGTATCCGAAAGGTCCACATTGACCAAATATTTACCACGAGAGCCAATCTTGTTGTCCTCGTTATAAACCTTCGTTGGGCCAGCTACAGCAATGGCATATGATCCGGATTTTTTGATCTTAATAGGAGGGAAACTTGTTCCATTTTTACAACTTGTCTTACCATCAAATTTCACATACCACCAGCCACATTCAGATTGGGCCAAGCGATCTATTAAGACAATTCCGTCAGGATCATAAACCTTTATGTCTGGCATGAGATCGCCACCAACTGGTGCTACTGTAATAGAAGCAAATTCATCCACCTTACCTTTAAAGGTCCAAACTTCTCTCTCAAAATTTTCCTCTATTTCAGATTCTGACGGAGATCCGTCTATCAACTCCCCTTTGGGGTCTCCCGGGATTTGATCAGAAATCTCGAAAGACAATTCATACTTAGCCTCACTTAGACCAGACGTAGGTTTAGATGACCCCAAGATTATGGTATAAAACCCATCCTCTGGTATTGATATCGCCGCCAATCTCGCATCCCGGTTTGTTTCATTGGCGCCCATTGCTGCGCCCGCATTGTCATCATGTAGATAAAGCTTTCCATCTATTAGCTTTCTATACTCGTTTTTGTCAGCCGGGAGACCTTCCATCCAATCATGTTTTTGAGAACCCGGTCCAATTATGTTGATTGAAGGATCATACTCACCCCCACCAACATTCTTGTGTAAAGCGGTAACATGCTGTCCTTTCTTGGCATGAAACACATAATAGTTCTGTAAAGTGTAGCTACTGCTGCTGTTCTTTACCCCCACCTTGATCAAATCCTCAGTCACAACATCCCCATCGATTAGCATTTTAGCGCCTGGTAATGTGTCAGATTGATCTTTAGGATCAGTGCTGCCCGATACGATTTGAGATTGCGTACTGTTTTCTTCTTTTTTGGGCACCTCCGACTGCGAAGATCCTTCCTCCAATTGAAAACTCAGGTCGTATTTGCCGGCAGATCCAACATATGACCACGCCATCAATACATATTTGCCATCTTCCGGTAGCTCATATGCCTTACCCGCTCCTAGAAACAGAAGTTCGTCTATTGTTGCTGTTTTCCCATATTTTCCATCTACATAAACCGACGGAATTTTGCCCGGGATAAACAAGTCTAGTGATGGTGCTAGAGAATCTGAATTTGCGGTCATGCTGGCGATAATTTTTTGACCCTTCTTACCCTCAAAAACATATTCATGTTGAGCGCCTTTAGAGAGGTCAACTTGTGTTACCAAATCGCCATTCTTTATTTCACCTTTATCAAAATTTCCGGGCCCAGAAGAGCCCTCACCCGATTGTGTAGTACCTTGAACTGAGGATACCTGGTCAGAAGAACCATCTTCCTTATTCCCAGAAACAGGAGCGGAAGATGCATCATTATGGAAAGAGACTTTATATGACCCAGTTGTGTTGGAATACGACCACAGTTTTAGTTTATAGTCTCCGTCTGAAGGGAGGTTATATGTGATAGACGCCGTGCCTCCTGCAGGACCGTCATCATAAGTCAGATTAGTTCCATCTGCCGCAAATAAATCTAAGGAAGGCTCAAAAGTTCCGGAATCTGCACTCATGGAAATGTATACTTTCTCGTCTTTCATACCGCTAAAGAAAGTGTGCTTGAATTCTCCCGGCACACTAACCTCGCCAGATTCTGATTTACCTTTTCCGATTTTTGTTCCCTCAAGACTCATCACTGAACCCATCGAGGATTCAACCGATGATTTCTCAAGCAAATTTACTGAATAATCGCCCTTTGTACCCGTAAACGACCATACTTGCGCTTTATGTTCACCGTCACCTTTTACAATAAAAGAAACAGTAGAAGTGCCACCTGGGCCACCATCGTTGTATATAACTACCTGTCCATCAGAATTAAACAGGTCAATAGAAGGTTGAAAATCCTTGGAGTCGGCTTTGACAACTACCAGTAGTTCTTGACCAATTTTAGGCGTAAAAGTCCAGTAATCCTGTTCCTTATCAGAGCCTATGGATCCGCTTTCTGGAGATACTCCAAGAGACAGAGGCGTAGTCTGACCTTGAGAAGTACCAGTGGCCAAACCTAAAATAGAAGTTCCATTTACAGATGCAACGACAGCTATCACTACTACCAAACCAACCAAAACTGCGATTGGCAAAATCATTATTTTTTTTATCGATCTTTGTGTTTCCTGCATTTCTTAACCTGAAATGAACTTTTATTCCTTATTTTTCGGCTCTATTCGCCCTGTCACTTACTAAGACTGGCTTAGATGGCCTGGATTTTTCACCATGACCAACCTCTGTTATAGCCATGACAGTAAAACTGTATTCCGTACCATTCTTTAAGTCTGGCACCACTACTGAAGTCTCATCTCCATTAACCCGTGCAGACACCCTGCCAGGTGTGGCCTCAATAACATATCTGCTGACGGGTTTACCTCCATCAGACCGGGGTGCCGACCACGTAACAATTGCTGAACCATTTTCAGGTACAACGTTGATAATAGAAGGAGCATCAGGAAGTCCAACTGGAATAATTTCTGCTGAATAATCAGACTGGCTTCCATCTCCAATTTCGTTTGTTGCAAAGACCGAGAATCTGTAAGCTACACCGCTTTTAAGATTTTTTAACAACGCTTGGTTTTCATCCCCAGGTACTCTTACTGCCCTTGTAGCTGGACTGGAAACAACGGTGTAATTTATTACTTCAGAGGTACCTTGCGGCGACTGCCAACTGATGAGAACGGAGTCTTCCATCATTTCAGCCGTCACTCTCTCTGGTTTTCCCGGCACCTCTAAGGTCTCAATCTCGATAGAAGGTTCGGAAATTTCACTGGATCCGGATTCGTTCTTTGCCTGAACAGTAAATGTATAAGGAATATCTTCTTCCAAATCCTTGATTGTAGCTTCGAGTGTTCTGCCTGAAACTTCTACTGATATCCTTCCCGGATTAGCAGTAACAACATAGTTGTCAACTTCCCCTGCGGTACCATCAGCTGATGGACTCCAGGACACTTTAATCCCGTCATCGGAGTTAACAGCAGTCACCCTTACCGGTTTAGAAGGCTCAGAAACTCCACATGAAACTGCAATTACTAAAATAGAAATCACTGATCCAACAAAGGCAATATGTTTAAGTAACCGTTTCACTTTTTATCACCTGAACCTTGCACTTGGCATAACCCGACTTGAAGGTCTGGACTCTGAACTACTACCAACTGAATTCTCAGCTATTACAGTGAATGTATATTGAGTATTGTTAGTTAGGCGAGTGAACACGATAGATGTGTCACGAGGCCCGGCCGTCAGTATTTGCCCTCCAACGGAGGCTTTTATTTTATATCCCGTAATTGGCGAACCACCATCACCAGATGGGGCCGTCCAACTCACTGTAGCGTATCCATTTCCACCGACAGCGCTGACGCCTGTTGGAGTATTTGGAACACCCATGGGAACAACAGCGCTACTAGGCGAAGAATCTGAGCCATTTCCAGCCTCATTCTTGGCCTTCACAACGAATGTATATGAGGTTCCATTTGTTAATCCTGTTACTTTTTTGCTCAAAGTGCGTGATGAATCAACCATTATTTTGACACCACCAGGTGTAACGGTTATTTCATATCCAGTAATGGCGCTTCCACCATCATCTGACGGAGCTGACCAGCTAAGATCAACACTTGCATCACCAACGAGTCCCGCTACATCTGTTGGTACACCAGGTACCGTTATCTGGGATTTGGGTGTCGCTGGAGAGGATGGACGAGAATCGGCACTACTGCCAACTGAATTTACCGCTTTTACAGTGAACTGATAGGCCGTTCCATTGGTCAATCTTGAAACTACAACCGATGTTTCTCTACCAGATGAAGTTTCAATCACTTCCCGACCAGGAGAAACTGTAACCAAATATTTCGTTATTGTGCTTCCTCCATCACTTGATGGAGCACTCCAACTCACTGTTACCTGACCATCTCCTGCTACAGCCAGAACTCCTGTTGGGGAATCTGGAGCAGACACCGATCTTTGTGGTGTAGTGGAATCAGACGGTATCGACAATTTACCTGTACCAACTTCATTGGTTGCAGCCACGCTGAAGGTATAAGCAGTCTCATTAGATAAACCGGTTACCTCTAGACTCGTCTGGCGTGACGTCGCACTGACTGTCAACCTTCCAGGGGAAACACTCACAGTGTATCCAGTAATCGAGCTACCTCCATCATTGGATGGTGCAGTCCAGCTAACTGTAGCTTTTCCGTCACCAGCCACAGCAGACACTCTAGTAGGCTGATCAGGAACCGTAGTCCTGGCTACAGGTCTCACAGATTGAGAAGCCCTCGAAGCGGGACTATTTCCTACAGAATTTATCGCCACTACCGTAAATGTATATATATTTCCATTGGTAAGACGATCTATAACTAAGGAGGTTGTCCTGCCAGAATCTACATTAAATTCAGTACCGTCTGGCGAAACGATGACCTTGTAACCAGTTACAGAGGTTCCTCCGTCTGAAGAAGGAGCAGTCCATACAACTGTAACTTTCCCATCTCCCGGGGTAGCGGCAACGCCTGTTGGGGAGCCTGGTTTTGCCAATCTAGCAGTCGGCGTAACAGATGATGATGCTCTTGATTCAGGACTGTCTCCGACTGAGTTAGTCGCCTTTACTGTAAAGCTATAGGCGGTTCCATTTGTCAGGCCAGATATAGAAGCAGTGGTGGACCTAGATGTTTCAACTTTAACCTCTGCCCTACCTGAAGTAACTATAATCTTGTAGTCATTAACAGAACTACCACCATCAGAAGCCGGTTGGTCCCAGGTCAAATCCACGCTACCATCACTTGCTGTCGCAATAACATTTGAAGGGGCATCAGGGACCCCTTTCACAAGTACGGATCCCGAAGGTCTTGATGGACTACTATCACCAACGGAGTTTATAGCCACTACGGTAAATGTATATGAAACACCCTTTTCCAATGTTTCATATGAAGCTCTCAATGATCCTTGTGAGGAAACCACCTCTTGGGCCCCGGGACTTGATACAACTTTGTATCCAGTTAAGGAATCCCCTCCATCTGTGTCCGGGGCAATCCATGTAACAGTAACTTTACTGCCAGATACGGTCGCGTCTACAGCCGTCGGTGACCCAGGAACCGTACTCCTCACAGGAGGAGCCACAGGTTTGACATCCGCTGAAGGCTCAGAGGATTTACCAGTGCCAGCTGCGTTTACGGCAGCAATCACAAATGAGTAAGCAGTCCCGTTAGCAAGATTTGGTACAACGGTGGAAAGAGAATCAGAGGTGACTTTAATGGTAGATCTACCAGGTCTTACCGACACGTTGTATGAAGTAATTGCACTACCTCCGTCTGATCTTGGGGCAGACCATGAAACTGTGGCAGATTCATTTCCAGCAACTACATTAATCCCAGTCGGGGCCTCCGGTAGTGTGTACGGTGTAATTTCCGTTGATGCCGACGCTGACACCCCAGTTCCAACTGAGTTCTCCGCGACGACATTTACCGAATAAGCAACTCCATTGGAAAGTCCCTTTACAACGGCAGATGTGGCCCGTGCCCCCACTTTTACTTCAGGTATCCTGCCGGATATTTGAACTGTATATCCTGTTATGGCACTCCCACCATCAGTATCAGGAGCAGACCAACTAACATTAATTTCAGAATTAGATGGGGTCGCAACGATTCTTCTGGGTTGTCCAGGAGGATCAGCTACAAGCACACTATCAGACAAATCTGAATACTTACTAGTTCCCTTATCATTAACAGCTGCTACCTTAAATTTATAGGTCGTTCCTTTCGTCAAACCAGTGAATTCGGCTTCAGTTGATCGTGAAGAAACTGTAGTTGTCTTTCCTTCTGGCTGTGTCACCACAGTGTAAGAAGTTATTGAAGTTCCACCATCGTTGTCAGGCATTGACCATACTACTTTGGCAACCCCCGATTTGTAACTTGCGGTTCTCACTGCTGGAGCAGCAGGAGGTCCAACGGGGGTCACCGAATCCGTCGGTCTCGAAACAGACTGTTTACCTACATAATTAAACGCTCTTACAGTAAATGTATAAGGTACCCCATTGGTTAACTCTGCGAATTCAGCCTTATAGGTCGTGCCATAGGCATAGTCTGTAACCGTCTTCTGAATAGATCCAGGATTAGAAGTGACTACATATTTCGTTATCTCACTTCCGCCATTTGATACGGGGGCCTTCCATAACACGGTAGCCGTTGACTCAGAACCAGAAGATGATGAGACCTCAGTTGGTGCAGTCGGAGCTCCAATAGGTCTTACGCCAGGGTAACTGCTTGAAGAACCCACCCCTATTTCATTGATCGCTGATATATCAAACCGATATGTCTGACCGTTTACTAAACCATTAAACGTGTACTCTTCATTGGAGGTTTCAATCCTATCCCTTCCGGGGGTGATCATGATCCTATAGCCGCTAACTCTTCGACCTCCGCTATCACTTGGTGCCTTCCATGTTAGCGTCGCAGTTGAATCACCGGCCACTGCCGTGACGGCCGTAGGTTCAGAAGGCGGCCCTAATATCTCAATTGGGGTAGTGCTAATTGATTTTTTACTACTACCAATGTCGTTTATAGCCTCGACAGTAAATGAATATGACGTGCCATTTGTAAGTCCAGTTATTGAAGTAGTTGTCGCATTACCTGAAACACGAACTGTTAAATTATCAGGGCTACTGATAATCAGGTAGTTCTGTATGGAACTTCCACCATCACTTCTAGGAGCAGACCATGAAATGTTAGCTTCCCTGTCAAATCCGGTGGCACTTACGGCAAATGGTGCATCAGGCACACCAACAGGGACAACTGAATTTGAATCTTCTGACTTATCACTTACTCCAGCCGCATTAGAAGCCTGAATCGTAAACACGTATGACGATCCATTAATAAGTCCATCAAATGAAATCTCAGTCTCAGATCCTCTAGTGGTTTTAACCAGATTACCTGGCTGCCCTTTAACGATATAAGAACTTATCGATTTACCACCATTTGATAATGGGGCCTGCCACTGTATTTTCACTGCCTTATCTTCAGAAGTAGCAACGAGACCGGTAGGTTTTCCTGGTGTTGTAGCCGGAGTTTCTTCTACTGAAAGACTATCTTCACCTCCACCTGAAGAGTTGAAGGCTTTAACCGTAAACGTATATTTTTTTCCGTTAATCAAATTTGTTTCAAGATGACTCGTCTCAGTTCCAAGCACAGATATTTCTTTATTTCCTGGAAGCATCGTGACCTGGTACTTGCTAATCATCCCACCTCCATCGGAAGAGGGAGGGGACCATGATATTTGGATCGACTCATTCTTTGAAATCGCCTTTACAACCTGGGGAGCGGACGGCGGTCCCACAGGAGTCACAGGATCAGATTTTATTGAGGGATCGCTGGATCCATTTTTATTACTAGCTGTAACCGTGAATGAATATGAAGTACCGTTGGTTAATCCACTAATTTCAGTTTCCCTACTCGAGGAATCAACTCGCTGGACAGTCCTACCGGGATTAACTTTCACAGAATATTCAGAAACTCTGTCTCCCCCATCGTTCAACGGGGCACCCCATTTAACTGTAACTTTCCCGTCTCCAGACGTAGCTTTGACGTTAATAGGGGCCGACGGCGCTCCTTTAGGTTTAACAGGAGCTGTGGTTGGCGACGATGGGCCATCTCCCACGGAATTGATCGCCTGAACACTAAATACGTATTCGATCCCGTTAAGTAACCCTCCCAACGTAGTTGTAGTTTCTCTACCTGATATCGTCTTGGTACTCCCTGGAGTAGATTTAACCTTATAGCCGGTTATCGACGTTCCTCCATCGTATGAAGGAGTCCCCCAGGTCAAAACCACCAACCCATTCCCAGGAGTAGCTGACACTTTTCCCGGCATTCCGGGTTTTCCTACTGGAATAACAGACTCAGATGCGATTGAGGGACTATTGCCGATTTTATTTATGGCAAATATCTCAAATTTGTAGCTGGTTCCGTTTTTTAGTCCTTCAATATTGGCCCTATCAACATCACCACCGAACTCCTTTATTACATCGCCAGAGCCGTCACCAGAAGCAGTAGTTACCACTTTATAACCGGTCACCGGCACCCCACCATTGCTAAATGGCGCCTGCCAGACCAAACTGACGCTTGTATCGCCCGGTGTTACTTTTACTGATGAAGGTTTAGAAGGTCGATCTAATAGAGTCAAGGGTTCAGAAGGATCTGATTCTAGTCCAGCACCAACCATATTATGAGCTTTTACTGTGAACTTATATTCTTTACCTAAGGCCAGTTGTCCTATGGTTTTTGTTGAAGCAATGTCTGCAGATAATAATCCTGATGAATCAATACTTGGCACGACAGTGCCCAACACATATCCATCAGACGAAATTTCGTACTTTGTTATAGGAACAAATAATGAGGTCTCAGGTGCCACCCAGGTTACAGTTGTAGTACCAACTGGAACAGGAATTCCGGAATCATTTTTAACCTGAACTGCAGATACATTTGTAGGCTTACCGGGCACGAGAACCTTAGTAACGGTAATTTCGTATTTCCCCTCACTCCAATTTCCATATGACCAGGTTTTTACGGAATAAGTTCCTGACCCTTCAGTGAGTTTAAGCAAAATTTCACCAGGTGAACCCTCATCAGTAAACACCCACGCAAACCCAGAACCTTGAGGAGTAACCTCAACACCAGGTCCGAAAATGTCAGCATCAATAGTTTTACCAGGTTCCGAGGTTATTTTTACCTTAACGTAGTCTCCGACATCACCAGAAAAAGTAAGACAATCATATTGGTTTGAAGAATCTATCAAACCTCCTGAAGAAACCCCATCCTGCAGTGGAACGCAGGTCTCCACAGCAGTTGTAGATGATTGAGTCGAAGTATTAGATACTGAACCCAAAGTCTGAGATCCATCAGATTCAGTTATTTGCAAATCGTATCCGTCAAATTCCGAACCAATATAAGACCAAACCTTTACACTGAAAACACCACTTTCTCCTTGAGTTATCGATTCCAGTTTAGAAGTTTCTGTTCCGAAAGTTGTCACCCATGTGTATCCAGTATTCCCAGTTGTAACTTGAACACCTGGACTATACACATCAGCGTCCAGAGATTTACCCGACTTCGTCGCAAGTTCCACCGAATATTCTTTCGAAGAATCTACATTGAATGTATAGCAATCAGCAAGGTTCGAAGGAGATACTATACCGGCGATATTGACCCCAAATTCACCGGGACTACATTCTATAGGTGTGGAGGATTGTTGAATGACGGGAAAAGCACCTGGGGCAGACACATTTTGTGCCCCTGTCAAATCTCCTGCTGAGGGCATACCCATGTCGAAGCTAGAAACTTGTCCAGTAGACCCAAGGGTCGCTGTCAACTCGTAAGTACCCGTACCGCCCGGTTCATAAGACCATACTTTAATCTTGTAGTCACCAGAACCTAAATTAAGTTGTTGATCTAATTTCTGGGTACCTAACCCAAAAGTTGTTACCCAGTTGAAACCAGTATTTTCGTTAGTAACTAAACTGCTGGGAGCATACAGGTCCGCATCAAGAACTGAATCTGTTTTTGCCTCCAACGCTATTGCTAGAAACTCATCAGTCTTGCTTATCGAATAACAATCTGCTGCATTATCAGAAGATATGATCCCAGAAATTGTTTCTCCGGAAGTAATAGCTGTACATTGAATCGATTCACCAGTTGCCAATCCGATGGCGGATCTTCCTGTCGAACTCGTCAACACGAATATCACCACTAGGGCCACTGCAGCGACTACTGCTACTGGTAATATGTAAGAGTAAATTCCTTTAGTCATGTTCCAACCAGAAAAAAATTAGATTCAATTCTAAATCTTTTTGAAGATTTTTAAACATCTACTTTCGACATAAATCCTTTAATTGCTTTTTAGCTAAATTTTAAGTTATTAATATGTGCCTAATTCATTAAAAATTAGCTATCTGGAAAGATTGCAATCCCGAACCCCTTAATAAGATTCACCCATATAATATCTGACTGATCACGTGCCCTGGACTCCGAGGTTTCTGCGAACCCAGTACTGGATCCTGTATCTATCCCGCTGATTGGATTCCCATCAGCATCGAACCTGATGTAGTCAGCTCCCAGTGATAAGAGTATCGAAGTTCGTTTTTC